>JBAXFO010000954.1:0-2111 GCA_037139885.1 Planctomycetota bacterium | reverse complement strand
TCCAGCGCCGTAAATCGAATGGGCGCCGGCAGGATGAACTTGGCGAATAGAGACTCTCGCCATGCCAACGACGTCGCTGGCGGAAGTTGGTGTCTGCCCGTTCGCCGTTCTCATCCCGCACGATCCTGGTCGGCCGCGGGGCAAATAGAATGAACGCCAACCCAACGCGTGGCCATCGACGGACGCCAAACGCGGTTTGAACTTCCTTCTTGTCGAGAACCGATCATGGCCGTTCTCTCTTCCCCGATCGCAGACCTCCTCCCCGATCGACTCATGCCGCTTGGCCCCGGCGCGCCGAACCGCGCCGTTTACGAACGCCTGCAAGCATTGACGCCGGCCAGCCTATTCGGCGGTCAATCGATCCAAAACATAGACGCCGCCCATGCCTGCCTCGCCGCCATTTGGCTCTGGCACGACTTCCTCGACGAAGCGCACACGCTCAGCCAAAACATCGACACTCCCGAAGGGAGCTGGTGGCACGCCATCATGCACCGGAGAGAGCCGGACGCTCCCAACAGCAAGTATTGGTTCCGCCGTGTCGGGAATCACCCGGTCCTGAAAATGCTCGCCGAACAGGCCCCCGGAATGGGTTACACGTTCACAACTCCCGAGAGGTTTGTGGACTTTTGCGAGAAGGCCCGGGACACCGGAACAACAGATGAAGAGACCGCCAAACGGGTCCAGAAACTCGAATGGACCCTCCTTTTTCATCACTGCCATGAACAGGCGATCTCCTGATTCGCACAGGATTCCGGCAAGGAAAACCCGATTGGAACCATCCAAGGATCGCTCCATGAAATCGACCGTCGCCGAAATTCGCGAGCGGTTCGACAATGACGTCGAACGTTTCTCCAACCTGCAAACCGGCCAGTCGGCGACCATCGACGCGCCGCTCGCGTTAGAACTCATCGCGGAGGCCGCCGCCGCCGTCACCCCCGAGGCTCGGCGCCTGCTCGATGCGGGCTGCGGCGCGGGCAATTACGCCATCAAACTCCTGCAAGCCCTGCCGGCTCTCGATGTCACGTTGATCGATCTGAGTTTGCCGATGCTCGAACGGGCCCAGCATCGCGTTGCCGCGGCCGGGGCGTCGGCGGTGCGCCCCTTGCAAATCGATCTTCGCGACGCGCGACTTGAGCCCGGGTCGTTCGACGTGATCGTCGCCGCGGCCGTCTTGCATCATCTGCGCACCGACGACGAATGGCGGGCCGTGTTCGCCAAACTGTTCCACGCCCTCGCCCCGCAAGGCTCGCTGTGGATCTTCGATCTCGTCGATTGCGACATCGAATCGCTCCGTCCCGCAGCGCGCCAACGCTACGGAAAATACCTCGAATCGCTCAAGGGACCCGCCTACCGCGACGAAGTGTTCGCCTACGTCGAAAAGGAAGACACGCCCCGCTCGCTCGCGTTTCAACTCGACCTCTTACGGTCCGTCGGTTTCCAGTCGATCGAAGTGCTCCACAAGCATGGCTGCTTCGCCGCCTTCGGAGCTGTTCGACTTTAGGCGAAGGCCGCCGCACGAAAAAGCAAGTAAGCCGCCAACGCCAACCCAACGCTCGCCAGGATGCCTGCGAAGTAAATCGACCACGACGTTGCATACGAGCGCGGAAACTCGTCGCGTCCAAGCTGCCGACAAAACCGCGCATGTTGCCAGGCCGCCATGGCGACCGACCCCGAACCCAACGCCACAAGTCCGACGCCAATGAGCGTCGAGCCCAGGTGCGACATCTCCCGTTGGTTCGGGTGCAACTCCTGCAAGAACAACCCAAACCGAGCCACGACAAATCCCAGGCCGATGACCGCCAATCCCGTCCGCACCCAGGCGAGCAACGTCCGCTCGGACGCAAAATAAACCCGCGGATCGCTTTCCGCCATGCGACACCCCCATTCGCCCGCTCCGAACCTTTGCGCAAAAGTCCCTCTCTGGATCATTATGCGGACGGGCGGACGCAATCGCATGTCTTTCGGCTTCCAAGAACTTGCCGTCCTGCCAGCATTCCCGTAAACTACTGCGGCAGTGAGCCGAAACGATGTCAGGTCGTTCGCTCAAAATCGGGGCGTGGCGCAGCTTGGCTAGCGCGCTTGACTGGGGGTCAAGAGGTCGCAGGTTCAAA
>JBAXFO010000953.1:0-2111 GCA_037139885.1 Planctomycetota bacterium | reverse complement strand
GCGCCACCTCTCGACTCTACTCGTCCCCCGAGTACGGGGTCGGTCGCGATCTCGGCAGCACTTTCAAACTTGCAAAGCAAAGCTGGCGTCTCGGTATCCGCACGGGTAAAATTCACGCCTGCGTCAAGATTTCGTCGCCACCAACGAGCCACGAGAAGGCAAGAGGGCGGTCCATGTTCGCGGGCAAACTGATCGGCTTCGGCCTTCGACAGGTGGTCGGCGACGTCGCGGGAAACGCCACGGAAGCCGTCGCCAACCTCGTTATCAACCGATTCAAGGACCACAGCCTCATTCTCTCGAAGGCCCTCGCACGGGCGAACGACCGCTCGTGGCAAGCTCTCGCCATCGCCTTGGCCGGGGACGGCCTGCTCGACAAGATCACCGGCTTTTTCGCCTCGGGCGACGACAAAGGGATTCGGGAGCAAGTTCGAATCTTCCTCGACGCCAACCAGGTCACTTTTCGGGATTCCTCGCCACAATTCCGAACGAAGTGCCTTGCCGATCTGAAAAAGGCTAAGGCTGTCGGCCTCCTGAACGCGGACGCCTCTCTGAAAAACGTCGCCGCCGAAGCCGCTTTGTTCCAGCGGTACGCGGATCCGAAGAGGCTGATTGACGCGGCCGACCAGGTCGTTCGACAGATCTCCGACGATTTTGGCCCCGGCTACCCGAATCTGGCGAAGCTCCTCAGAGAGACCAGCCCGCCACTTCTCGTGTCGTGTTTCGCCTATTTCCTCCGCCGCGAGGTCGAGACGAACCAAGAGCTCGCCCACGGCCTGATGTTTGACGGGCTGCGGCAGCTTTCGGCAAACCAGGAAGCCGCCTTCGGCAACATTGGCCGGGCACTCGATTCGATTGGCGAAGCGTTCGAGGAGCTCTTCGAGCAACTGGACCGCATTGAGGCGAAAGTCGGCGAGACGCATGGTGCTGTCCTGGATCTCCAGGTCGAGCTTGCACGCGTAGGGCAAATGCATCTGGCGAACACTGAAGAAGCGCGCCGCCTCCTCGGCGACGTTCTCAATCGAGTGAGCCAACTTGGAATGCAGAAGGGCGAAGTAAAGCCGCATCACAGTTTCAGTATAAGGAGCGAGGACGAGCGTCTCGCGGTGAAAAGACTACTGAGTCGCTTCCGAGATATGCCGGTCGAACAGCAAAAGAAATTGCCTGCCCTGCTCAACGGATTAGGAAAACTCCAAATCGGCAGCGGCGACTACGAGGGAGCCCGCCAAAGCTTCGTCGCCGTTGCTGAAAATGTCCACGACGACTCGGCCGAAGCGGAAGCTCACTTCAACGCTTACAGGGCGGCTATCGAGCAAAAGAAATGGGACGTAGCTTTGTCCGAGATCCAAAAGGCCGCCGCTCTGGATTCAGGTCGATTCTCGCCGTTTCCGATGAATCGATATCATCCCAAACGGATTCTCGGTGCCGGCGGTTTTGGAACTGCATTCTTATGCAACGAAAGCAAATTCGATGAAGAGGTTGTTGTGAAGTCCATTCACGCTGGCGACCTCGACCGAAACACGACTGATGTCTTTCGAGAAGCGCTTCTTCTGAGGAAGCTAAGCCATCCCTCGATCATCGGTGTGCGTGACTACGAGTACGCTGATCCAATTGCTCAAATCCGACCGTTTATCGTGATGGACTATTGCCCTGGTGGGAGTCTGGAGCATTTTGTTCAAGAACAAGGGGCTGTTTCGCCCGACACGATGATTGCCATTGCTTGCAAGGTCGCTGACGGCTTAAACGCGGCTCATCTCCAAGGAATTTTGCATCGAGATATAAAGCCGGACAACATTCTAATTTGGAGGTCCGGTGATAACTGGAATGTGAAAATTATCGATTTTGGACTGGCGTTGCGAAACAAGACTATCGAGACAAGTATTGCGGCTAAGGCGGCCGGACATACTGTTCTCAACAAAAGCGTGGCGGGTACGATCAAGTATGCCCCACCGGAACAGTTAGGCGAATTGAACGGCACTAAGCCGGGGCCGTATTCTGATGTCTACTCTTTTGGAAAGATGTGTTGTTATGCCATGTTCAATACGACAGAGCCAAAAGACCAGGGCCAGCGCACACTAAGCTGTGACGCCCGTAAGGACTTCCAACATGAAGTT
>JBAXFO010000952.1:0-2126 GCA_037139885.1 Planctomycetota bacterium | reverse complement strand
CGCCTGGCCGAAATGGTTCAACCAGAAACGATTGACCAGCACGCGCGAGGTCAACGGATTCTTGGGATGCGTGAGCCACTGGGCGAACGCCAGCCTTCGGCCCGTGGTGGCGAGCGCCGGATTCTTCGCGGGGATCTCATTCAGGCCGTGGTGGGCGAGCACCGTGAGCGTGCCGGGAGCAACGGCTTCTTTGGGCGAGAGGTAATCGCCGCGTTCGAAGAGATGCGTTTCCGGGACCTTATCCGGAACTTCCGTTAACGGGCGGATCGTTTCGGCCGTCGGCTTCTTGGCGCGCAGAGCAGCAATCTCGCGCGCCTCGGCGGCATATTTGACGCCGAATTCGGGACCGACTTTTTGCGGGATCTTATCGATTGCCGGGAACTGTTGCAGAAACTTGGCTTCGTCGACTTTCCGTGCCGAGCCGCGTTTGAAGAAGTAAATCTCGCGCACTTTCGGCCGATCGGCTTCCGGCACCGTGCCGATCCCTTTTTCGAATTGCTCGGCATACAGTTCATTAAGACGTTTGAGCCGCTCGCGTTCGAGAGTTACGGCGGCCGTCTCCAGTTCTTGGGCCAGTTGGATGCTCTTCTCATCCAACACCACGACCTCGCGCACCCGCGGCGCTCGCCAGGCCTGCCAATTGAAGGCGGGATCGAAGATCGCCCGCAGCTTGAAGTAGTCGGCCTGGGAAATCGGATCATACTTGTGGTTGTGGCACTGGGCGCAGTGAATCGTCAGTCCCAGAAACGCCGTCGAAACGATCTGCAGCGTGTCGGCGATCGTCTGATTCGCTTCCGTGGGGATCACGACGTCCTTGCTCGCCGTGCCGTCGGGCGCCATGCGCAGAAATCCGGTTGCGACCAGCTTTTCAATCTTTACTTGGTCGTTGGAACTCACGGCCAGAACGCTGGTTTGGAAACCGACTTTCCGAGCGTCGGCCATCAGTTTCGTCATCGCCGCTTTGTCGACCGGAGTCGTTTTTTCGTTGGGAAACGGCGGAGTCGTCAATTCATCCCCGGCCAGTTGCTCCTGAATGAATTGTTCCCACGACATGTCGTTGTTGAAGGCGCGAATCACATAGTCGCGATACCGCCAAGCGGAAGTCCGCTTGGGATCCTCGCCGGTCGCTCCCTCCGAGTCGGCGTAGCCGGCGACATCCAACCAGTGCCGTCCCCAGCGCTCGCCGTAATGCGACGACGCCAATAACCGATCCAGGAGTTTCTCATAGGCATCGGGTGAAGAATCCGCCACGAATTCGTCAACGTCTTGCGGGCTCGGCGGCAAGCCGAGGAGATCGAAATAGGCCCGGCGAATCAGCACGCGTCGATCCGCTTCCGGAGTGAAACTGAGGCCTTTGGCCTCCAAGGCGGCGAGCACGAATGCATCGATCGGGGTGCGAACCTGAGCCGCGTCCTTCACCGCGGGCGGAGTCGGATTTTGAATCGGCTGAAACGACCAAAACGCTTCTTCCTCGCTCGAGATAAAAAATCCGGGAGCCAGCTTCTCCGGTTCCACGCGACTGGTCTTTGCGCCTTGTGCGATCCAGCGGCGAATCACGTCGATGTTTTCGGCGGTCAGCTTCTTTTTGCCGGGAGGCATTTCCTGGCTGACGATTTTTTCTAGCAACGTCCCTTGGTCCGGCTTGCCGGGCATGACCGCGGGACCGCTTTCGCCGCCGCTGCGAAGTAGCCGCGTCAGCCGAACATCCAATCCCCCTTTCAACTCCGGCGCCTCGCCGTGGCATTCGAAACAGTTGGCCCTGAGAATGGGCCGAACATGTTCCTCAAACGTCAGCGAGGACTCCGCCCCGGAAACCGCGGTGGCGGCCAGCGTCAGAATGATTCCGCCGGAGAGGATCGTAAGGCGATTCCGGAGTAACATTGCATTCTCGGGCGGGAGGCGATCAGGCAGGGCGGAGGCAGGTAGTTTCAGCGTATCGCGCGCAGGACCACCGATTCAAGCGGAATGTCGAAGAAGAACCTGTCCCTACCGAAAACTCCGTACTTGAACGCCGTTAAGGATTTACGAGATTCGCTACGCGGTCTTCTCGCGAGTAAAATTGCCGTTTCCCGGCAACCTGGCGAGACCTCTCCGTGGGCCTGATTCAGTCGATTTGCCTGCTGCTC
>JBAXFO010000951.1:0-2129 GCA_037139885.1 Planctomycetota bacterium | reverse complement strand
TCGCGGTTTGGGGGCTTCGCTACCCGATCGCCGCGGCCGTCCACCGCCGGCTGGCTAAATTTTGACCAAATCCGAGTCAAGATACTTGCGTGTACATGCTTAGATCTTTCGAGCACCGGCGGACGACCCTGGCGGCTGGAAGTTGCTGCCGTGCTCGCTTCCGCACCGAATCATCCAAAACACCGAGGAGGACACGATCATGTCGGATCTGAAGGACGGCGAGTCCGTCGAGATGCAGGGCTCCGGCAGCCGGCCCTACGTCTTGAAGAATGTCGGCGGCGTCTATTCCTGCACCTGCCCCGCGTGGCGCAACCAGTCCGTCGGCATCGAGCGTCGTTCGTGCAAACACATCCGCAAGCTGCGCGGGGACGCCGCGGAGGAAGCCCGCATCGGCAGTGCATTGCCCGCCAAGCCGATCGTCGCAGAAGGCGAGGCGACGGCGCCGCCGCTCTTGCTGGCGGAGGCCTGGGATGGTGTCGCCGACCCGACCGGGTGGCTGCTCAGCGAAAAACTCGACGGCGTGCGGGCGTACTGGGACGGCAAACTCTTCGTCTCGCGTCAGGGGAATCTCTACCACGCCCCTGATTGGTTCGTTGCCGGGCTGCCAAACGTGCCGCTCGACGGCGAACTCTGGCTCGGCCGCAAGGCGTTTCAGCGGACGGTCAGCATCGTGCGGCGGCAGGACCAGAGCGATCACTGGAAGCAGATCCGCTTCGTCGTGTTCGACGCACCGAAGTTGGAGAAGGGCTTCGAGGATCGGTTGACGTTCGTGAAGGAAAGCCTGGCGCACGGGCCGGAGTACGCCCAGGCCCACGAGCACATCAAGTGCCACGGTGTCGATCACCTGCGGCAGGAGTTGGCTCGCCTCGAAGCTCTGGGGGCCGAAGGGGTGATGCTGCGGCGGCCGGGCTCGCGGTACGAGAGCGGGCGTTCGTCGACGCTGCTCAAGGTTAAAAGCTTCTACGACTCAGAAGCTCGCGTCGTCGGCCACCAGGAAGGCGCCGGGCGTCACAAGGGCCGGCTCGGGGCCGTCCTCGTCGAACTCGAAGACGGCACGCGCTTCGCCGTCGGCACCGGCTTCTCCGACGCCGAGCGCGACAATCCGCCCACGATCGGCAGTGTCATCACGTTCCGCTATCAGGAACTCTCCGACGGCGGCGTGCCGCGGTTCCCGTCGTTCGTCGGCGTTCGCGAGGAGGCCAAACCGTCGCCGGCAAAAAGTTCGTCCCCGGTGAAGAAGCCCGCGATCATCGAGAAGTCGCTGCCGCCCGCGATCAAAGGCGGCCCGCAGCGTTTCGAGTACCGCGGCGACGGCTCGGAGAAGTTCTGGGAGATCATCCACTCGGGCACGGATGTCACCGTCCGCTTCGGCCGTATCGGCACCAACGGGCAGACGCAAACCAAGTCGTTCGCCGATGCTGCCGCCGCGAAGAAGCACGCCGATAAGCTTGTGGCGGAGAAGACGTCGAAAGGGTATTCCGAAGTTTCGTAAAGGCGGCCGCTGTTTCGGAGTCAGCTCACGCCCTCGTCGATCCTCACCGATCGGCGGGGGCTTTCTTCTTTGAGGAGAGAACTCATGAACGATGACGAAGCTCATGCCGCCATGCACGGGGCCACCGATGTTGTCGAACGGAAGCTCCGGCAATTCCTGACTGCGGCCGTGCTCGACAGCTTCGCCTGCGACGACATTCTCGCGGCCGGCCAAGAGTGGCTCGACGAAGACGACGCTGATGTCGAGCGGCTCCGCAAAGCCAGCGAGGACTTCAACGGGCGATGAGGCCGCGTCGGCCCTCGCCAACAACCATTTCAACAAGGAGAACCAATGTCACACGTTGTGACCCTGAAATGCCACGTTCGCGATCCGATCGCGATCACCGCCGCCTGCCATCGGCTCGGCCTGGCGGCCCCCGTCGAAGGCAAGGCCCAGCTCTTCAGCGGCGAAGAGCGCGGCCTGATCGTGCAGTTCCCCGGCTGGACGTATCCGGCTGTCATCGACGTCGCGAGCGGTGAAATCCGCCTGGACGACTACGGGGGCAAATGGGGCGATCGCGTCCATCTCGATCGTTTCTTTCAGATGTACGCGGTCGAACGGACCAAGATCGAGGCCCGCAAGAAGGGCCACGCCGTCA
>JBAXFO010000950.1:0-2132 GCA_037139885.1 Planctomycetota bacterium | reverse complement strand
GTCTTCGACAAGGGCAAAGCGATCCTGGAAAGCGCCGCCGAGGGCGGCTACGTGCTGATCCGCTTTGGCAATGACGAAAGCCTGGGACGGGAACTTCGAACGTACCTCCAGACCGAGAGGTATCTGTCTCGGAAGAACGACGGCACACTTTCGGAATCGACCAAACGCATCCTGCGAGATTGCGCCGAGGATAATCGCGATCGGCGGGAGCGGCTTACCACCCTTCTCGGCGAAATGCTCGCCTCGGCCGAATACTTCGTCGCGGGGCAACCGCTCAAAATCAAGGCTTCAACGCCGATTGAGGCCCTGTATGAGGCGATGGAATACCTCATTCAAAACACCTTCAGCAAAATGAGCTACCTCAAGCGGATCACGGCCGAGCCGCTGAAGGAGATCCAGGCCGTCTTGCGAAGCAACGACATCGCCAAGGAGAACCTCCTCTTTCAGACCGGCGAGAACAACCCGGAAGCCCTGGAAGACGTCCGGGGCTACCTGCAACTCTGCTCGATGAAGAGTCAGCAAGTCGTCCTGCACGACATGCTCGAGAAGCGATACTCCCTCCGCCCTTATGGATGGCCGGACGAGGAAACCTTGCTGATCCTGGCTCGCCTGGTTGTTTTGAGCGAAATCAACTTGATGATGGACTCGACCTTGTTGCCCATCGACAAGGTCTACGAGGCGATCACCACCCTGGCGAAGCGCCGCAAGATCGTCATCCGAAAGCGGGAAACGTCGGATCCGAAGGCCCTCCAGAACGCCCGAAGCCTTGGCAAAGACCTCTTTGCCGAGATGGGGCCGGATGGCGAGGACGGCCTCTGTTCCTACCTGCAAGCCAAGCTGAAAGGCTGGCACTCGACCCTCAACGTCTACAAGCAGTTGGCCGACACGGGGAACTACCCCGGCGGGGAGGAAATCACGCAAGGAATAGCGCTCATCAACCCGCTCCTCGCCGACAAGGAGAGCAAGAAGTTCATCGAGCGGTTCAACACGCTGAAGAAGGACTTGCTCGATCTGTCCGATCAGTTTCACGACCTGGAGCACTTTTACGACCATCAGAAGCCGACTTGGGAGAAGCTCCGCAAGGCATACACCGCCTTCCAACTCAATCGGCTCGAACTGGAGAAGGATGCCCAAGCCGGTCTCGCCCTCAAACGGATGCAGGAGATCCTTTCGGCTCTCAGCCCCTACGGCCTCATCAAGGAAGCCGACGCTCTGATCAACACGGTCAACGCCGTGAATTCGTCGCTGCTCACCGGGCGACGAACGCAGGCGATTGCGAAGATCGACGCTCACATCGCCACGCTCAACAAGGACGTGGCCACTGCCCAAGGCGACGCCGGTTTGCGATCGGCGTGCCTCAAGCCGCTAGAATCCCTACGAGAACAGGTCCAGAAGGAAGAAAGTCTCGCCCACATCACCCAGGCCGAGACCGAAGCGGTCAAGGAATTCGACGTCGCCGTGGGGCGCATTGAGGATTTCCTTCGCAAGCTGGCTGAGCAGAAGAAACCCAAGGACGACGAAGGGCGGAAAGTGACCCCGTCGCCAGTGGTCAAGAAGCAACGGGTCGTGATACCGGCCGAGATCGTCAAGACGCCCTACCTGGAAACGTCCGACGACGTAAACGGCTTCCTCGACGCTCTCCGGCAAGAACTCGACAATGCCATCGCGAACAACGAACGCATCCAGATTCGATAAGGCAGCCATGAACCGAACCAAGCTGAAAAACTACGCTCCACAAGCTCGCCGTGAATTCATTCAGGCGATGACGGATCGTGCTGCCTTCTACGGGCTGACAGCCAAGAAGATCGAGCCGGTCGCGGAACGGGGCGACGTGGCCGTGATCGCAGGCCGGGAATTCCCGCTTGCGGTCGCCAGGAAGCGGAAGAGGCTTGTTGAACGCATCAAAGCGGACGGCTTCGAGCAGACAATCGAGGCCCTGTCTTACACATGGTTCAATCGATTCGTCGCGATCCGATACATGGAACTGCACGGTTATCTCGATCATGGCTACCGAGTCTTGAGCCATCCTGAAGGAAAGCCAACGCCTGAAATTCTCCAGTACGCCGAGCACGTCGATCTACCGGGACTCAAACGCGAAACGGTTATCGACCTCAAGCTCGACGGAAACAAAG
>JBAXFO010000949.1:0-2134 GCA_037139885.1 Planctomycetota bacterium | reverse complement strand
CCGCAAGACGCCATGCGCGTGTTTGTTCCCGGATGCACCAAGGGTTATATCTTCACGGCCGGCCGGCGCACGCAAGATGAGCCGGGCAGCGTTGACCTTCCCGAAGGCATGCATGTGCGGATGAACGGGCCGAAGAAGATGATGGCGGAGATCAAGGCCCACGAAGGGTCGATGATCGAGATCACCGGCCTCATGAAGAAAGGGCAGTACAAACCAGGCGGCGTCGGCATTGGCGGAGGCGTACGCGTGGGGCCCGGCGCGGCGCCTAACGGCGGCGGCCTGCCGCCGACTCCGAGCGGCGGTCAGTTGCTGATCGATATCGAGGGCTGGCGCCCGATCGTGGGTGATTGCCCGTCGCGGTAGCCGACGTCGGCCGACGGCCTAGAGGATTTCCTGCAGGCGCGCGGCGGGCCGAGCCAGGACGGCTCGGTTCCCCTTCTCCACGATCGGCCGCTGAATAAGATCGGGATGCTGCGCCATGAGATCAATGAGCGCCGCTTCGGTCAACTCCTGCTCCCCCAGCTTCAGACGCTTGTAGACCTCTTCGTTCGTGCGAAGCAAATCGCGCGCGCGCATCCCCATCTTGCGAAGCAGGTCGCGCAGTTTCGCTTTGGGAATGGGATCCGTGTAGTAGTCAACGGCCTCGAAATCCACGCCGCTGTCCTTGAGCGCTGCATGGACCTGCCGGCACGTCGTGCAGGTGGGCTTCTGGTACACAATAATTTTCATACGGCTGCTAGCTGTCGGCGACCGGAGAGACGCTCCAACGATACCCGCAAGACGGACACACGAACCAGCGATCTGGACCGGGATTGGTTTCTTGTTCCGGCTCAGGCGCCTCGTAGTGGCACTTCGGACACCGGTACGCCAGCGAAGGTGTATCGACTCGAGGAGGTTGTTCCATGCCTCGTGCATATGCAAGATCCGGGCTCAAACTAGACCATACGGCATCGCCTTGCGGCGTGGATTTTCGTTATAGAGTATGGAAAATTTCAAAGGGGTGAGCCTGATGAGTAGAACAGCACGTGGTCTGACCTTCGTTTCGATCAGCGCGGCAATGATCTTCTCCTACGGTCTTTCGGTCTACGGGCAGGGCGGCGAGGGCCGGCGCGGCGGCCGCGGCGGCGAAGCCCGGGCGAATCGGGCCGCGGATCCGTCGACTGACTTCGTCGGCACGTTTCGCGTCTCAGCCGAAAAAATCGATCCGTCCACACTGCCGATCCTCGGCGCCTGGCGAATCAATTTCGATAAGTCGGATCCGGCCATGCGCACGGCAGGACGCTTCAAGGAAACGGGGACGACTATCTACACGGCCGTGAACGGGGGCATCAAAACCGAGACGTTCCTCTACTATCCGCCGAAGGACGACAGCTACAAGACCCACTTTACCGACGACGGCCGCGAATACTGGTTCAAGATCGACGGCAAGAGCATCTACAAGGATCCGCAGGGACCGAACGGATTGGGGCAGACCGTCGCCATGTGGATCGTCGACCGCAACACGCTTTCTCGTGAGCGGTCGACCAAAGGCGTGATCGATGAGCGGGTGCTGTACCGCGTGTCTCCGGATGGTAAGACGCTGATTTGGACGAATTTCACTGACGCCGGCAAAGGCGACAACGGACACGTCGTGTGGGACAGAATTCAGTTGCCGCGACGGTGACCGACTGCGTCAGATAATCAAGATGGTCGGAAGCGTTTCGATCAACTCGATATCGGGCGTGTCCATGGATGGACTGTTCTTGATCTGATCTCGCGTCAGGCGGAGATGGATTTTCTTGTTGGGAGAGTCGATCGTCTCGATGGCCGGCGCCGACACGAGCACGGATTTGCCGCCGATCCAGTTGCTCGTGTCGACGACCAGATAGCGAAGCGCGAGCTTCTCGTCCACCAGAAAGTCGTCCACGTGACCGATGGCGCCATCGGTCGCCATCATGTGGAAACCGCGCAGATAGCTTGTCTTGTGAAGCATGTGACCTCCCAGGGCAGCGCTCGTCCTATCGGCGCTTCTTTTTCGCGACCGTCTTCGCCGCCTTCTTGACGACCTTCTTCACGGTCTTCTTCGATGCGCGTTTCTTCGGCGGCTTGGCGGGGGCCTCATGCAAGCCGATGATGTTGTTCTCAGGGTCTCGGA
>JBAXFO010000948.1:0-2141 GCA_037139885.1 Planctomycetota bacterium | reverse complement strand
CCGCGAAACCGACGTCCTCGTCGAGATCCTGCGGTCGACCGAATATTTCAACCGAGCTCACTAGCCCCATGGAGGGCAGGCTTTCCAGCCTGCCCTCTTCCAGCCGGAAGAGCAGTCCCTTAACGACCCCTGTACGGACCCGGCAGACTCCATCGTCTGCCCCAATTACACGAAGATTCCTTGCGATTGAGACTCTTGCCATGAAACCCGCTTCGTTCCCCGCCTGGCTCCAACGATGGCTTCGCTCTTCGCGGCCCTTGCGTTCCCGCGGCCCGCGCGCCCGGCTCGCCGTCGAAACGCTCGAAGGCCGCGACCTGCCCGCGGCCGGCATCCGCGAGCAATATATGGTCGAGCTCGTCAATCGCATGCGTGCCGCGCCGCAGGCCGAGTTGACGATCCTCCTCCAACGCGATGACGTCAAAGCCGCCCTAACGTACTTCAACGTCAACACGACCGCGCTCACGACGGGCTTTGCCGCGTTGACCGCCCAGGCCCCGCTCGCCTGGAGCGACCAACTCGCTGCCGCCGCCCTCGGGCACACGCAGGCGATGCTCACGGCCGATAGGCAATCCCATCAACTGCCCAATGAGGCCAGCCTCGGCGATCGCATCACCGCGGCCGGCTTTACCTTCGCCGAAGCCGGCGAAAATGTCTTCGCCCGCGCTCAAGATGTCGCCAATGCCCACGCCGCCTTTGCCATCGATTGGGGCATCGGCGCCAACGGCCTGCAAAGTCCCGCCGGCCATCGCCTCAACATCATGAGCGATAAATACACCCAGATCGGCATCGGCGCTCTCGACACGACTGCCGGCAAAAAGAGCGGCCCTGTGCTGGTGACGCAAAATTTCGCCTCGCCGCAGACGGCGGGAAATCCCTACGTGCTCGGCGTCGTCTATAACGACGCCAACGCCAACGGCTTCTACGACATGGGCGAAGGCCTCGCCGACGTCGACATCAGCATCGACGACGGCGGCGCCCCCATCACGCTCAAAACCACAGCCGCGGGCTACTATCAAACCCAGGTTCCCGCTGGCAATTACAACATCACCGCATCGAACGGCGGGTTGCCCGCGCCGGTGAAGAATGCGGTCGTGGTCGGAGCCGTCAACGTCAAGTCCGACTTCAAATCGGCGACCGGGCAAGCTCCCGCCCAGATCGCCGTGACCGGTCCGATCAGCGTCAAGGAAGATGCCGGCACGCTCCAGGTCAAAGTCACCCGCACCGGCAACCTCGCAAACGCCGTCACGGTCGACTTCGCCCTCGTCGATGGCTCCGCGAAAGTGACTACGAACTACACGCTCAACACGGTCTCGCCGATTACGTTCGCCGCCAATGAAACGGAAAAGTTCATCGCCATCGATATCGTCAATCAGCCGAATGTCTTCACCGGCGACCTGACGTTCGACATCACTCTCAGCAACCCCAGCGCCGGAGCCGCCCTCGTCAATGCGAAGGCGACCGCCACCATAACCGACAACGACGCCGCCCCGCGCTACACGCTCACGCTCGTGAACGCCGCCAACAATCAAATTCAGGAAAATGCCGGCCCCCTCAAAGTGAAAGTCGCCTACAACGGCGCGGCCGGCGGCGTGAAAATCGCCACCGCCAACGGCACCGCTTTAAGCCCTTCGGACTACACGGCCGTCGATCAGAACCTCGTGTTTAACGCGGCCGTCGAACAAATCATCGAAGTGCCGATCATCGACAATACTGCGGTCGACGGCAACCGCACCTTCACGGTGACGCTCAGCAACCCCGCTCCCGGCGGTCTGGCGGCTCCGAGCACGTACACCATCACCATCGTCGACGACGATGTCCCCCCTGCGAACTCAACGGTCTCAATCTCGGCGCCCGTCGAAGTCAATAAGACGGCCGCCGGCATGATCGTGCTCGTCACCCGCACAACTGCGGGCACGGCCGCGAGCGTCCGCATCACCACCAGCGGCGGCACCGCCCTCGCCGGCAACGATTACAACGCGCTCGATCAAGTCCTCACCTTCGCCCCTGCCGATACGACGAAGACGATCAACTTCGTCCCCACCGGCAACAGCGTCGGCGATAAAACGGTGAATCTCGTCTTGTCGGATTACGTCGACTTGACGGCCGGCGTCCCCAACCAGATCACGATCACGATCAAAGAC
>JBAXFO010000947.1:0-2145 GCA_037139885.1 Planctomycetota bacterium | reverse complement strand
GAAAAAGGACGACCCCAACCAGGCCGATCTCGAGAGCGAAGAAGTCTTGCTGACCGTCGAACGCCCCTTCTGGAACCACGACGGCGGCACCCTCGCCTTCGGCCCCGACGGCTATCTCTACATCGCCCTGGGCGATGGCGGCAAAGCGGACGACCCGCTCAAGAACGGTCAAAACTTAAACACGCTCCTCGGCAAAATCCTGCGTATCGACGTCAATAAGAAAGATGCGGGCCTCGCCTACGCCATCCCCAAGGACAATCCCTTCGTCGGCGTCAAAGACGCACGCGGCGAAACCTGGGCGTACGGCTTCCGCAACCCCTGGCGCATCGCCTTCGACAAGAAGACCGGCAAACTCTGGGGCAGCGATGTCGGCCAAAATTTGTACGAAGAAGTCGACATCATCGTCAAAGGGGGCAACTACGGCTGGTCCAAACGCGAAGGCCTGCACCCCTTCAGCGCCGAAGGGGTCGAAACGAATTCCAAGATGGTCGATCCCGTGTGGGAATACCATCACGACATCGGCAAATCGATCACGGGCGGTTTCGTCTATCGCGGCAAACGCCTTCCCGAACTCGACGGCGCCTACATCTACGGCGACTACATCAGCAACAAAATCTGGGCCCTGTGGTACGACGAAGCGAAAGGCCGCGTCGTCGCCAATCGCCCCATTCCGGATCCCAACAAGCTCCTCTTCTCCTTCGGCGAAGACGAACAGGGGGACATTTACTTCGTCACCGAAACCATCGACGGCCAAAGCCTCTATCGCTTCGCCCGCAACGAAAAGAAGTGATTCGTTCGCGGCTCTCCGCAGGAGAGCGCTGACGTGACGCACCGCCGAAGCCGTGTCGATTCTGGGGCGCTGACGGAACACCACATCTGTCGTGCGTTACGTCAGCGCTCTCCTGCGGAGAGCCGCGAACTCATGTCCATGATCAATCAATTGCCGTGAGCCAGACGGAACTTTTCCGCGGCGTTGAAGAACGGTTGCAGGGCTTCTTCTTCGGCGTCTTCGGGTTCGAAGCGGAACGATTGATTGGCTTTCGCTTTGGACTGGAAGAGGGCGAACCACGCCAGGGCGCGGCTTGGGCCTTCCTTGTCGAGCTCGTGAATGATCGCCACGGCGGAATCGGGAGGCGGCACGCGTTCGAGCGTGGCCAGGGCGATTTCGAGCTGGGCTCGGCGTTTGCATGCCGCGGGGAGCTTCAAGGCCAAAGCCCGGGCGGCGTCGATGCTGTCGCAGCGGGCCGTGTAGCGGACGTGTTGCACGAGAACCCAGGGCGGCACATTCGCCTTCGGATTGGCGTCGAGCAGTTTTTTGGCCTCCGCACAGGCGTTCTTCACGTTTTCCGATTTGTCGACTTTCGGATCGAGCGACTGCCCGGCCGCCACGGCGAGCAGGGCTTGAACTCTGTGAGACGTCTCGCCGGGCAGCAGGGCGAGCTTCATGGCGTCGTCGATCTTATCGAGCCGGGCCAGGCCCTCGGCATAGCCGCAGCGTGCGACCAGATCGCTCGTTCCTTTGCCTGGTTCGGGATAGGCGGCGATCTTCTTGGCGTCGTCTTGTTTCCCAGAGTCGGACCATAGAATCGCGATTTCGACGGCTCGGGCATGGGGCGTGGCCGCGCCGACGCTGCGCACCAGGCTGAGGGCGATCTTCGGCTGTTGCTTCAGAGTTAGGGCGTACGCCAGTTCGCGAACGGCCTGACCGCGGGCCTCGGGGTTGTCGATCTTTTTAACCGTGCGATCGATCTCTTCGAAAACTTCCTGGTTCCAGTCGAAGCGGTCGCGAAAGCGGATTTCGTCTTCGGTGCCGCCCAAGAACACCTGAGCTCTGGCGAGATGAATGAGAAAGCCATCGCGATCGAGCTTGTCGCGGGAGTCGGAAGCGGGGGGCGCCTTCTGCCAGGCTTTCATGAAGTGCAGACGGGCGGTATCGGCTTGTTTGGGTTGTCTTAAAGCCATATGGCCCAGGCCGATGTGATACTCTCCCTGAATGATGCCCGGCCAGGTCGCTTTGCAATCTTGTTCGAGTTCGACGATCTTGATCCGCTCGCCCTCTTGCTCGCCGAGAGACCAGATTCCATAACTGACGCCGCCGACGAACGGCAACGGGGCTCACGGCAACGGCAACGGACATGCGCCCCC
>JBAXFO010000946.1:0-2147 GCA_037139885.1 Planctomycetota bacterium | reverse complement strand
TGCACCTTTCGCCCGATCAGATCGCGGACCTCCCGAAACGCTTCGGGCGTCATGCCGACGACGTTGGCGAGCTTCGCAAGCATTTCGGGATCCGTGAAGTCGCTCTTCTTGAACCGCGTCATGTACGCCTTGGCGCATTCGTAGCCTTCGCCGCCGACATCGACGGGGCGGGTTTGCATCCGCTTCGTGACCGGGTCGAGCATCGAATCGAACGGTAACGGATTCATCGCCCCGTTGACGAAGCTGATGACGGCCCCGAAGCTGTCGGACTTGTACGACATCAGGAACTTCACTGCCCCATAGCCCAGGTCGCGCGTGTATTCGCAATCGAACGGCGTCGGGTCGGCGCAGCGCAGTTCGTACCCCATGTCTTTGTCGATGAACGCGGTTTTAAGATTCAGCGGCTTGATGCGTTCGGCGAGCAGTTCGCGAATCATGCGGCCAAACTCGATCGCCCCCATGCGGAGATTGCCGAACGGATCCCGTTCGATGATGCCGTAGGCGCCCCCGGCTGCGGAGATGGTTTTGAAGAGCTCTTCTTCATCGATCTTTTCGATGAGCCCTTCGGCGAGCACGGCCACGCCATAGCGGCGATCGAGAGCCAGCCGTTTGATGATCGAGCCGATGATGACGTCGCACAGCCGGTTCAGCGAGATCTTCGCGGCGCCGAATTCTTCGGGGATGATGGTGATCGTGCTCGCCGACGCCTTGCCGATGCCCAGGGCGAGATGCCCCGCGGCCCGGCCCATGCTGATGATGATGTACCAGCGCGAAGTCGTGCGGGCGTCTTCGGCGAGATTGCGCACGAGATCGACGCCCAGGCGGCGGGCCGTGTCGAAACCGAACGTGGGCGTGGAGCCGGGCAGGGGCAGATCGTTGTCGATCGTCTTGGGGACATGCGCCACGCGGATGGTCGCCCCGGCGGACTTGTAGACCTGGCTGGCGGAATACGCGGTGTCGTCGCCGCCGATCGAGACGAGCGCGTCGATGCCGAGGCGGCGGTAAACGTCGAGAACGTGTTCCATCGCTTTGGGATCTTTGGTGGGGTTAGCCCGCGAGGTGCCGAGCGTCGAGCCCCCTTTGAAGGGAATGTAGACGACGTTATCGAGCTCGAGCGGCTTGATGAATTTGCAATGCCCCGCCTTCACCCAGGCATAGAAATCGGGCACCTGGGCCGGTTCGTATCCGGACAGCTTGATGAGTTCGTTCACGCCCTTCATGATCCATTGATTGCCGTCGCGCATGCCGAAGACTTCGACATGGTGATGCAGGGCTTCGATGGTGGCGGCGCTGATGACGCCGTTGATGCCGGGCGCGGGGCCGCCGCCGACGAGAATCGCCAACCGTTTCAACTTGGGACCGCTCGCCATGGTTCACGAACTCCAAAAAAGAAAGGCGGCCCAAACACGAAGGCCACCTACCTTTTAGTTTGCAATCCCGGCGACGTTCGGCAAGAGAGAGACCCTCCGTACAACCGCCGCTCGCGTTTCTTCTTGGTTTCCTCCCGAGGCTTGCCTTGAACACGCCGCGCGAAAGACTACGTATGACATGGCCCCTCTTGCCTGCACGCCGTCCCTTCTTCATCACGGGAGTTTTCACCATGGACGCCGCCAAGATCTTCCTCACGGTCGTGGGGATCATTTACCTCGGCTTCGCCGTCTGGTGCACCGCGAAGCCGGTCGAGACCGCCGCCGCCCTGGGCCTGAAGCTCGATCCAGGCTCGGGTCAATCGGAATACGTCACCGTCTACGGCGGCTTTCAACTCGCCCTCGCGATTCTCTTTCTTTGGCCGTGGCTGGACGCGAGCGTGCTGTCGTGTTCGCTGTTCACCTGCCTGGTGATCCACGGCTGCCTGGTGCTGATGCGCACCGTCGGCTTCTTCCTCTTCACCGGCATCCGCCCCATGACCATGGGCTTCGCCGCCTCGGAGTGGGTGGTCTTTTTAATCGCGGGCACGCTCTGGTGGTGGAAGCGAGCGCTCTGAAACGGACGGCGACATGACGCGTTCTTCTCGAAATGATCGCAAGTACGTCATGAGAGAACGGAACTTGATACCGGTGGATGATGCTTGAGAAGCGAGCGGAAGCCTACACCAAGCCCGATCAGAAGGATGCCCGTTATCGCAATTCCGGCGACCTGGGAACCGC
>JBAXFO010000945.1:0-2147 GCA_037139885.1 Planctomycetota bacterium | reverse complement strand
GCACCAAACCGATCAAGGCGGCCGGCAGCATCCAGAGAGCGGTCGGATGGAATTGTCGCAAAAGAGCCACGAACTCACTGCTGTCGCCGCTGCGCGGCACGACGAGCCGCCCCCCCGCCGCCAGAGCCGCCAGACCGCAGAGCGAGCCGCCGATGTGCGAAAACGACGAACCGGGCATGACGATATCGGCATCGGTGAACTCCATGGCTTGCATCGCCGAGGCGATCATGGAGCCGAACGTTCGCCGGGTGTGCGTGACCCCTTTGGGTTTGCCGGTGCTGCCCGAGGTGAAGTAGATGAACGCGGGCGCGTCGAGGTCGAGGCTCGGAAGCGGCTGCCGCGCCATGGGCTCGGCGATCATCTGCTCATAATGTCGCCCGGCGCCCGGTTCGCCTTGAAAACGGATGACGCCTTGGGGGAGCGTTGTCGTGAGACGGCTCACGTCCTGGTCGCGCTCGGCATGATGCAAAAGCACGAGCGCCCCGCTCACCGCAAGTGCATGATCCATTTCCGGCGGCATGTAGCGATAGTTGAGCGGCGTCGCCACCAGCCCCGCCTTCAGGCACGCCAGATAATGCACGAACAACGCGGGTCGATTGGGCATCAACGACGCAATGCGGTCGCCGGGCCGCAAGCCGAGCGCAAGATATTGAGCCGCCAGCCGGTCGCTGAGATCGTTGAGTTGTCGCCAGCTCACCTGAGAGTCGATCGCGACCAGGGCGGGGTCGTCGGGCCGCGTGCGCAGGCCGAATTCGAGCAGCCCGTCGATCGGGTTGGATTGCGTCAGCGGCGGTCCGGTCCAAGGCATGGCGGCGTCCTTTCCGTGACGGAAGAATCGTTCGGCGTGACTATGTTATTGGCGAGTTGATATGCGTCAAGCGGTCCCCCCGGACTCAGCCGCAGCGGCTCCGCCTCGCGACTGTTGCTCGTGACGAGGATCTTATACCAGACGCACGCGACCCCCGCGTATCTCGCGGTCCAAAACATTCCCCAGGAAACAAAAAGCCCCTCGAACGTTCGAGGGGCTTGTGGCGATCTCGGTTGGCGTCTCGTTCGCCACGTCGAAATCCTGCACGCGCAAATCGTTCGTGAGGCCCTTCGAGCGTTCGCCGCGGGTCAGGGGGTCGCCAACAGTTCCTGCCACGAACTCGCCGTCAAAATCGCATCGGCCAAACGTTCGAGGCGGTCGAGATCGATGATCGCCGTCAATGCGGCCTCGGTCGTTCCGTCGGGGTTGCCGAATCTCTTTCGACCCAGGCGGAGAAGGAGGCGGTGGCTTCGCTTGAGCTCGCCTTCTTCGACGGCTTCGTCAAACGCGGTCGATTCTTTCATGAGTCCAATCCCTTTGTAAATCGACGCCAAGTCTTCTTTCGGAACGCGCAAACCCGTCAAAATGTACGCGGCCGTCATGAGCCGGGCCGCCTCGACCTGATTCGTTTCCTGGCCCAACCGCCGGTCGATCTCCCGAACGACTCCCCGCAAGGCCTCGGGCAGCGGCTGGCCTTCGGGCATCTTGCACAAAGTTGACAGCGGCAGAGCCGCAATGCCCGCCTGCAAATAATTCTCGACCGGTTCCTGCCAGAGCCTGACAATACCGTACTCGAATTGTAACTGACGTCCCGGTCGGCCGTACGACAATTTTCCGTCCAAGTTCGCCGCGTCGGCTTTCGGCCTCAACAAAATGAGAATCGACTCGACTGAAACGTTATGGCGCTCGTTGATGGCCGCGTTGTATTTGTGCAAGCGCCTTGGCAAGGCCGCGTCCGGCCCCGTCTGGAAGTTTAAATCGACGATTTCCTTCAGCGGCTCTCCATATCCGAGAGCGACGTCGGTAGCCGCCGAAATTGTCGACAGATCGACATTGATCGCGAACGGCAGTTCGTCCTTCGGCAGACCAAACACATCCGCAAAATCGCCGGGCCGTTCGGCGACGATGTCCTTCAGCGTGGCGTCGAAGCGGTGCGACATTGTCGTGCTGCCAAAGCATGGGGCTCAACGTCGGCATTGTAGCTGGGCAGCCGATAATCGACCGCTATGCGGAGGTCGAGATTCGCCCGAGGGCCGATTTTGCCGCTCTTCTCCGCGCCGACCGATCCTTCGACCGCGATCCGCGTCGGAAAACAAGCAGGCCCCGCCCCATTCTTGGT
>JBAXFO010000944.1:0-2150 GCA_037139885.1 Planctomycetota bacterium | reverse complement strand
TTAAATGGGGTTTGCTATACGGCGTGCTGCTGTGCAACGCCCGGGCCATCGGCGAATTCGGCGCCGTCAGCGTCGTCTCGGGCAAAATCCCTGGCAGGACCGATACGCTGCCGCTCACGATCGAAAAGTTTTACCAGAGCTTCGATAAGGTTTCGACCGCGAGCGCCTTTGCGGTGGCCACGTTGCTAACGGGGTTGGCGTTGATCACGCTCGTGTTCAAGACGTACCTCGAAACGAAAACGCATCAGTCGGTCCAGCGTGAAACCGTCATGGATGCGTAGTGCATCCCTGGAAGCCCGACGCGTCAGCGAGGGATGCCGTCAACCCTCGCTGATGCGTCGGGCTCCCTGCAACGTCGCCCCACAGGATTCATCGGTTCCCGTGTCAGGTTCCAACCATGAGCATCGTCGTCACCAACGTTTCGAAAAACTTCGGCAAGCACATCGCCCTGAAGGACATCGATCTCGAAATTCCCAGCGGCTCGCTGACGGCCTTGCTCGGTCCGTCGGGCTCGGGCAAGACGACGCTCCTGCGCATCATCGCCGGCCTGGAAGAAGCGGACGCCGGCAGCGTCACGCTCGAAGGCGAGGATTTTTCCGACGTGCCGTTGCGTCAACGGCAGATCGGTTTCGTCTTTCAACATTACGCTCTCTTTCGCCATATGACCGTCTTCGACAACATCGGCTTCGCGCTCAAGATGCGCAACCAGCCCAAGGCCGAGATCCGCGAACGCGTGATGGAGCTCCTCAACCTCATCCAGCTCGAAGGCATCGAAAACCGCTATCCTTCGCAGCTTTCCGGCGGCCAACGCCAACGCGTCGCCCTGGCCCGCGCCCTCTCAGCCCGGCCCAAAGTGCTGCTGCTCGACGAACCGTTCGGCGCCCTCGACGCTCGCGTTCGCAAAGAACTGCGGGCCTGGCTGCGCCGCTTGCACGATGAAATCCACGTCACCAGCGTCTTCGTCACGCACGACCAGGAAGAAGCCCTCGAACTGGCCGACCGCGTCGTCGTCATGAGCAAGGGCCGCATCGAACAGGTCGGCTCGCCCGACGAGGTCTACCATCAGCCGGCCAATCCGTTCGTCATGACGTTTCTCGGGCAGGTGAATCTCTTTCATGGCCGTTGGGACGAATCGCCCGAACTCGCCGACGTCTCCGACGGCCGCAACGGCACCATGGTGGCGTACGTGCGCCCGCATCAACTCGATTTGACGCGCGTCATCTCCGAAGACGGCGCCCACTGGCCCGGCCGCATCATCCGCATTCACGGCGCCGGGGTGCAGGTGCGCATCGATCTCGAAATGCGCCCCGACAAGCGCCCCGCCGAAGTGTTGCTGCCTCGGGAACGTTTTCAAGAACTCAACCCCATCGTCGGCGAAGATGTCTACGTGCGGCCCAAGGAAATGAAAATCTTCCCCAAGGGGGTCGACCAGGACTATACGATTTAAGCCCAAGACGCGACCTCGCGTGCGATTCCGGCGGCGCCCCTGCAGTCCTCTGTCTCGTTTCCGCTAATATGCACGTATGCGATGCCGGGTCAAAATTTGTGGCGTGACATCCGTCGCCGATGCGATGATGGCGGTCGAATTGGGAGCCGATGCGATCGGGCTCAACTTCTACGCGAAGTCGCCCCGCTGCATCGACGACGCCACCGCTCGCGCCATTCTCGCCGCCTTGCCGCCAACGGTGCAGCCGATTATGCTCGCCGTCCATGAATCGTGGGAAACGACACGGCTGCGTTGGGAACGCCTGCCTGGCTTGCAGGCGGTGCAGATTCATCATCCGGAAATGACGCCTTGCCCTCATGCGGCCATGGCGTGGATCGCCGCCTTTGCCGTGCAGGATGCGTCGAGCGTGCAGGCGATCGACGCCTTTCTCGATTCGTGCCGCACCAACGGTTCGATGCCCGAGGCGATTCTCGTCGATGCCCATGCGCCCGGTTCTTTCGGCGGCACCGGGCGAGTTCTGCCCTGGCCGCTGCTGCACGACTTTCGACCCGGCATTCCTCGAATCCTTGCCGGGGGACTGACGCCCGAAAACGTCGCCGACGCCGTGGCCGGCTACTTCGTTCCCGCCGTGCTAGCGATCGCGGTCGTCACGTTCCTCGTCTGGGCCATCGCGGCGCCGGAGCAGCCGCCGCTGGCGTGGGGC
>JBAXFO010000943.1:0-2151 GCA_037139885.1 Planctomycetota bacterium | reverse complement strand
TTTACGCTGGACCGGCCCCGCGGATGTGTTGGTGGCGATCGAGGACGCGAAGGGAAAAGTCGTACGGCATTTGGTCGCGGGAATGCTCGGCAAGAATCCGCCGGCGCCGCTGCAGCCGAATTCGCTGGCGCAGACATTGACATGGGACGGTAAGGATGATTTCGGCAAAGCGGTGGGCCCCTCACACCTTTGTTTGCCTAGTCCTCAATCAAGCGAAGCCCTTGACGTTCGTTGTATCCGGCCGGTGGGAAAATCGGGGCGGACATCGGACGCGGCCCTTGGGGGAGGGCTTGGGAAGGGGCGGTTGGGCGTTCGTCATTGGGGGCTCTCGTTCTGGTCGGCTGACCGTTGCGCGGTTGCGGTGGACCGGAGCATCCGGACTCCGGCTTCGGGTCAATTGCTCAACAACGCAGTTGGGCGAACGTGCGAAAGAAGAGCGGTTGCCAGCGGTTCCAACTGAGCAAGCGGTAGATCAATCGGCGGCCCGTGCGGACGATCTGGCACGGCATCCGCACGAAGGCGGCCGCGAACGTCTTGAACTCCATGCCCAGCACGATCCGCTTTTCGTCGCGATGGCGTTCGCGGTGGCGAGGCGTTTCAATCGGCCAGAGGGCCCACCAGGCTTTCAGATTCCACGCCAAGGCGGTCATCACCATGTAGGCCCAGTTGCTTTCGAGCGAGTCGACCGGGGCATACAGAGCCCGCACGCCGCCTTGCAGTTGAGCGTTGAGGTTCTCCTGGTTGCAGCGCTGATTGGCTTCCAGGACGATCTGGGTCGGCGTGCTGGTCCGGTCGTTCGTCAGGTAGAAGAAATACCGATAGTCGGGAAAGAGGACCGTCTCGCCCTTTTCGATCGACAGGTTCTTGCGGACGACGACCAGGCGGTAGGTCTTTTGGCACGCGGTGGGCTGATAGTCCATCTCGGCGACGTCCTCGCTTTTGAGGACGATGTTCTTGAACTCGCGCTGGCGGACGATCTTCTCCTTGACGCGTTCGGGCTTCGCGCGGGGCACGGTCTTGATCTCGTATTGGGGCGGACGCACGAGCGGTCGCCAGCTCATCAGGGGGAGTTGATCCGCGAGAAAATGGCGGTTTGCGGTGCAGTCGAGGCCGAAGACGAATGACACTCGGCTGTCATTTGTCCAGCGGTCGAGGTGCTTGGTCTGGCTGAAATCGGTGTCGCCGCGGAGACGGACGTTGCGGAAGCCGCCGCCCAGGCAGGCTCTCATGGCACGATCGACCTCGGCGGCGGCGCCGTCGTGCGAGGGACGATTGCCGGGGCGATTGATGATGCTGAGGACTTCTTGAGTGTTGGCCAGAGAGACGATGAGGGGATGATACCCCCACGTGCCGTCGTAGGCGATGTTCATGCCGGCTTTGCATTCGCCGAGGGTTTCGACGAGGACGCCGTCCATGTCGATGCGGGCCAGGTCGAAGAACTCGGCGGGTTGCCGGGCCCAGACGGTTTTGCGGACGTCGTTGAAGATGTCGAGCAGATTGGAGACGTCGTCGGCCTTGAAGCGTCGGCAGAAGTCGCCGGCGGTGGTGGGATCGGGAATGCGTTGGGCGCCGAGGGCGTCGAGAAAGACTTCATCGTTGCGTCGCAGTTCGATGTCTTGCAGGCAATCGCCATCGCACAGGGCGTTGTAGGCGAAGTTGAGCACGTGATCCGATTCGTGATAAGGGAGATGGATCTTGAGCAGATGAAGCCGCCCGTCAATGGCGTCGATCAGGCCGATGCGTTGGGCGAGCCGATGAAAGGCGCCGATGCCGCCATGAGCGATAGCTCCGATGCGTTCGCTGAACTCGTAATGGATATTGCCGGCGGTGAAGACCGGCTGACCCGGGTTCTTGAGTTTGGCCTTCTCTTCGAGCCGCCGCTCGATTCGGCTCTTGCGAAGATTCCAGAAGCGTCGTAATTTGGCATTCACTCGAAACTCCTTTTTCGGCGACCTGAGAGAATGTGTTCACCTCTTCAGACATCGCAGAAAGCCAAGGAGTTTCGAGTTTTTTCAAAATGTCGCCGAAAAATGACCGGCGGGCTTCGCTTGATTCAGGCCTAGACGCCGACGGCGGTTACACGGCAGAAGTTCCAGCTCTTCCCGGCTGCTATTCCGAAGGCGATACGCTTGAGGCCGCCACAGCCAATAT
>JBAXFO010000942.1:0-2156 GCA_037139885.1 Planctomycetota bacterium | reverse complement strand
GGGAAAGTGTGTTTTTCTGGGAACCGATGTCAGCCGGTTCGTTTCAAAGAGGCATTCGCGACGTTCATGCGTCCCGATAAATTCGTTCTCGGAAGCGTTAAGTAGCTGAAGAGTTCAGCGGAATTCCTTTTCGACGGAGATTGGGAGTCATGGCGTCGAGTCAAGAGCGCAACGATATGGTCGAGAAGAACTCAAGCGTGATGGGGTACTTTCGCAAGATCTTCAAGGCTCGGCCTGAACTTCTGGCGACGCGCAGCAATGACGAAGTGATTCAGCGCTGGCTGGCCGATCATCCCGGTCATGATGAACTGCCGAAGTCCGTTCGCAATTCGCTAGCGAATTTAAAGAGCATTTTGCGTAAGAAGCAATGCGCCGAAGGCAATCATGCGGGGAGCGTGCCTGTTCTGGACGGCAAGCCGATCGCGGGCAAGCCCAAGAGTCTGGAAATGCTCGAGGCCCAAATCGACGACGCCTTGACTCTCGCCCGCCTGCTCGACCGCGATGGCCTGGCCAGCGTCATCAAACTGTTGCATCGCGCGCGCAATGAGGTGGTCTGGAAAATTGGCCAGTAGTCGCGTTATTTCGCTTTCCGGAGGAATGTCCGCTGCAGAAAATGGAGTTCGCGAATCGTACCGTCCGCCGCGGAGACGAACTCGAAGGGTGCATCGCGAAACGGCGGTTCATCGGCCAGAAACAGATGCCCCGCGTAAAGCTCCAGAGGCGAGCGCATCGAACGCAGCACGACTTCCAGACCGCGGTCCGTTAATTTCACTTCGCAGGGGCCATACGCGGGATCTTCGTAGACGCCGACATAATCTTTGAGCGGCACGAGCGGCTGGGCGTTCGCGGGTCGGCGCGCGCGCAAAAGCGTCGAACGTCGGGCGTCTTGCTTGGCGACGGTCTCTTCCAGCTTCGCGATTTCATCAAACCAACCGCGCGGCTTCATTTCCAGCAAGCGATCCGCGAGCACATTCGCCAGCGCGAAATTGCATAGGACGCTGTCGAGGTTGCTGAGAATGCCGATGCCGATCTGGGCCTCGGGAAACAGCACAAGATGGGAACGGAAGCCATCGATGGCGCCGCCGTGCAGAATCATCTTTCGCCCTCGGTAATCCTGAACGATCCACCCCAGTCCATAGCCGATTTGCACGGTTTCGGGATTGAGCTGCGCGGATGAGCCCTCCATCGGGACGATGACGTGGGCCTGCTGAAGGTCGCGAATGCGTGCGGGCGACAGCAGCGGCTTGCCGTCGAGCGAGCCGTCGGCAAGCTGCATTCGTAGAAACCGGGACAGATCCCGCGCGGTCGAGTGAACGGATCCGGCGGGGTCCGGCTGCTTGAGAGGATAGCGCGGCATGCCGCGAATGACGCCATCGCGGCCTCGAATGTGGGGACGGGCCAGCGACTTGGCCTTCTCGGGTTCGACGGCAGAGCTCGACGTCATGCCGAGCGGCGCAAAGACGCGTTCCCTCATCAGGTCGGCCCACGGCCTGCCCGCAGCCCGTTCCCCCGCAACGCCCTCGGCTCCGAAAGCGACGGTCTGGTAATGAAACTCCGTGCGAAATTCGGAGTCGGGCTCGAGAAGGGAGAGTTTGCGAATGCGCTCGTCCAGCGAAAGCGGACTCTGATACCACAGCAACGGGTGCGGCCCGATGCCGGTTCGATGGCACAGAAGATCGCGCACGGTGGCACGCTCTGTCGCCCAGGGATCTTTGAGTTGAAAATCGGGCAGATGTTTACGAACCGGATCGTCCCAACGCAGCTTGCCATCGTCGACGAGCATCGCCAGGAGCGTGGCCGTCAAGGGCTTGGTACAGCTCGCGAGAGGAAACACCGTGTCGGCGGTGACGGGCGTTTTGGTTTCGAGGGACTCGCGGCCATAACCTTGCAAATGCACGATGCGATCATGTTGAACGATCACCAACGCCAATCCTGGCGTCTGCCAGCGGTCCATGGCGGTCTGGACATAACGATCGATTTCCTCCGCGGCGGGGGGGAGGGCGAGAAATGCAAGAGTGGTGAATAAGGCGGCGCTCATGGCAGGTTGCGATGTGAGGAAAAGCGAAAGGCCGGTCCGTTAAAGCGGCCGGCCTTCGAAAAGCGCATGCGTGGAGTCGTTCAGCAGGGGGATCAGATGCCGTAGCGCGAGCCGAATT
>JBAXFO010000941.1:0-2158 GCA_037139885.1 Planctomycetota bacterium | reverse complement strand
ATCGAGTAGCTTCCCTGCGATTATCAAAACGCGAAGGCCGGCACTACTGATGTACTCAAGTTTTTCGAGGTTCACGATTAAACGCGTTACGCCACCTTCGGCTAAATCGCGTACACACTTCTCAAAAATCGGCGCCGTCACGACATCGATCCGGCCCGTCAGCGTTATTACGTCGATTCCTGATTCTTTGGTCACTTGAAATTCCACGAGCAACATCTCCCACTGCTAAGTTCGCTGCGATAAACTTCATTGCGTCGGCTAAAGCTTGCGCATTCGCATCACTAGACGATTGCGATCGCCTGTTCGCTGATAATCCGCATTTTCCAAAAGGCCTCGGATTATATTTACGCCGAACTCGTCGGGCAACTGGCCAACCTCCTAACGCTAGTGTAGTGATTTAGAAATCACTGCGAATAAAATCAGGGTCTTGAGGATCGTATTGGGTATCAAGGAGGATACCCCGATGCGAGTCGCCGTCCCGGTTGTGATTTCGAGTTCAGATCGCAAGACGCTTGAGCGTTGGTCGCGAGGTCGCAGCGTCGCGTCGCGTTTGGTGCTGCGAGCAAAGATCATTCTGATGGCCGCGCGCGGCACGCTCAATCAGGAGATCGCCGCAGAGTTGGGTATCCAGCAGAAGACGGTCGGCTTGTGGCGTAAGCGGTACGTCGTATCGGGATTGGCGGGCATCGAGAAAGACGCTCCTCGCGGCGGCCGACCGTCCACCGCCCAGCAGAAGATCGCCGCGGAGATCGTTCGCAAGACGACGACGGAGAAGCCGGTGAACGCGACGCATTGGAGCACGCGAACGTTGGCTGCGGAACTGGGAACGTCGGCGACGATGGTGCAACGAGTCTGGAAGGCCAACGGCTTGCAACCGCACCGCTCGAAAACGTTCAAGCTGTCGAACGACAAGAACTTCGCCGCCAAGCTGATCGACGTCGTCGGTCTGTACTTGAACCCGCCCGACCACGCGATCGTGCTTTGCGTCGACGAAAAGAGTCAGATCCAGGCCCTCGACCGTACGCAGAAGGGCCTGCCCATCAATCCCGGCCGCTTGGGAACGATGACGCACGATTACAAGCGTAACGGCACGACGACGCTCTTCGCGGCGTTGAACGTGGCCGAGGGATTGGTGATCGAGGCCTGCATGTCGCGGCATCGGCACCAGGAATGGATCAAGTTCCTCAAGCACATCGACGCCTCGACCGATCCCGAATTGGATCTCCACCTAATCGCCGACAACTAAGCGACGCACAAGCATCCCAAGGTCAAGCGATGGTTGGAGCGGCACCCGCGATTCCACATGCACTTCACGCCGACGAGCAGTTCGTGGCTCAACTTGGTTGAACGCTGGTTCCGCGATCTGACGCAGAAGCGTATCCGACGAGGAACGTTTCGCAGCGTTCGCGAATTGCAGAAAGCGATTGTCGACTACGTCGAGCACCACAACGATCGAGCCCAAGCTTACCTCTGGAAGGCGTTGCCCGATGAGATCCTCGCCAAAGTTGCCCGCGCTCGCGCCGTTCTCGATAATGCCCCAACAACTTGAAGCACTACACTAGCTGACTTTGCAGCACACGCTCCCAAGCCTGCTCGTCAGCCGGCAGTTTAGCGACCAGCGCCTGGTATTTTGCGTCGATCTCCGCTTCGGCTTTCGCTTTTTGGGCCGCGGCCTCAACGGCATTCGTCGGCTCGGCTTTCGGAGTTTCGGGGGCCCGAACGACAAACGGTGCGAGCATAAGTGCCGCGGCGAGCCAATACGCTTTCATCGATGATTCTTTCCTGCAGTTGCCACGTGAGTTCCGAACCTTTATTTGCCGGTAGTGGGCGCAGCGGTCGTGAGCACTTCCTTCAATACGGTGGCCGCTTCGTCGCCGCTTAAACGTCGGAGCTTCAGATCTTTGAATTCAACACGCATCGCCGGGCCGGCGTGCAGTTGTAAGGCCAGGATTCCTTTTGCCGCGCCGTTGGGCGCGTTGTCGGTGACGTCGACGGTCACCTCGCCGTTTATCTGATGAATCAACCGTGGGCCGACCGCGGTGATCCGCATTTCGTTCCAGGCCCAATCGGTGAAGTTGGTCTTGCCGCCGACCTCGCCCGCCACCGTCGTCTTGCCTGCGGCATCAATCACCACAACCTGATTCCGCTTCGCAATGAT
>JBAXFO010000940.1:0-2158 GCA_037139885.1 Planctomycetota bacterium | reverse complement strand
CTTTGGGGGACCTTTGGAAGGAATGATGGTTCGCGGAGGATCTTCTCGTCGTGCTCGTCGTCGGCAGGCTTGGGCTCGTCGAGGAACAGTTGCGGCGGCAATCCCCTCAAGAATGACTTGAGGGTAGCGGGAGAATCGTCGCGCGACATAACAATCACCCTGGCCGCGGTGGCCAGCAAGGGCGGAACCTTCCGCGATCTGTGGTCCAAGTGGGGCCGACGGTCGCGTCTTATGGGGCACAAATGAAACCGACCATTTGCGCCAGGCGGGACGAGGGCAACCTGGAAGCGATCGGGGCAGTCTCCTGAAACGGCGCGAGCTACCACACCGAGGGGTGCGGCGAGCAGATCCTCAAGACTCCGCAGCGGGGCCCCCATGGCGACCAGATGCCCCTGGATAAGCCCGAGGAGTTCTTGCGTGGCTTGACGCCATGAATAACGCGTACGTCACGTTTAGAGGCCTTCGGGGCTTCCCAGACGTATATCAGAGGCGCTCCCCTTTTCACTTCACAAGTACAAGGGATGTCAGTCCCTGATTGCTTCAACCGCCAACTCCGCGGCCCGCCGAACTTCCGCATTTGGGTCGAACCGGAGCTTCCGCAACCATGGAAGGCCAACTTTGGCATCAGCGCCGAGCTTGGCAATTTCATTGATGATTTGAACACGATCGGATGTTGAGATTCCAGTAGAAGAGAACGCTGCATCGAGTGCATCGTACTTTTGCTTATTTTCAATCGGAATTTTATTCATGAGCCGAATTGCAATAGACCGATTTTCCGTCGAGGTTTTCTTCGATGCAACATATGCCAACACGGTATTCTGAAGTGCAAGGTCATCCGGAGCGATGTCTGTGATGACGCTCAGTAGATAAAGCGGATCTCCGGAAAATCCACTATTTGGCGTTCCGGCTAATACCTTAAGAACGGGTATTGCGGCGAGCGCTTTCCCACCCATGACTCGCAGGTCACGGATCGCGTTATTCTTCTTGTCGAAATTGTTGTCGACTAGCAGAATGAAGACTTCCTTATATACATTCGGGTCAATTTTCTCGAAAGCATCAAAAGCCGCCTCTCGAACTTTCGGTGACGCGCTCATCATGCCATACTCAACAATCGCGGCACCAGCAACTTTCGCGGTTGGCCCCATCTTTTCAAGATTTTCGATTGCCGCCAAGCGGACCTTGTAGTCTTTTGATTGAAGGTCTTTGATTAGCGGTGGGATCATCTCAGCATTCTTCGCAGCATTCTTCGCAGCGTTGCCAGCGGCCACTGCTTGCCGAATCGTCGTCAGTGATCGTTGCGCGACCGCCCGAACGTCTTCGTCGGCATCTTTCGTGGCAATCGTAAGTGCGGGGATGGCGTCTGCCGCGGCCTCTTTAAGTTTCCCAAGCTCTTTTGCGGCTTTCAGACGAACGCTCTCGTCCTTTTCTCCCAGTTGCCTGATTAAAGCCTCCACTCCCGGTGGTGCAGCGAGAGCTTCGACCACCGGCAAGGCTGCCAGAAGACCCAAGAAGACCAACGTATTTGCAATTGAGAGTAAGCAAGTTCTCATAACATCTCCTCGACGATTTTTCTGCTTGTCAGCCCTTGCCTCTCACACTGCCAGCCACTTGATCACGATGACTGACATATCTTCGCCGACTGAACCGCAATTTTCAAGTCACATCGGAATTTTCGGGAGTCACCTTAGAGTTCGTCCGAACGCGGCCGATTACTTCCGCCCGACTTCGCCTTAAATTGCCTCGCAGCCAGCGAAACGGCGGACTTCCGCCACGAGCGGCGAGAGTCAGCCGGGGCGTTTGCGGGCCGGACAATGGGAAGCAACTCGAAAAGAAGGCGTCACCCCTTCACTTTCTCCGCAATCGCCGTGAACATCTCCAGCGCCGTCTGGAGGTCGTCGGCGATCTCCTGGGCGAGCACGTCGGGGGCGGGCAGGTCATCAGAATCTTCCAGGCTGTTGTCTTTGAGCCAAAAGATGTCGAGGTTCACCTTGTCCCGCTTCATCAGGTCGTCGTACTCGAACGATCGCCAGCGGCCGTCGGGGGCGGCCTCGGTCCATGTGGGCTTGCGGAGGTGGCGTTTGCCGGGGCGGTAGCATTCGACGAACTCGTCGAGATCCGCCCGTTTGAGCGTGTTCGTCTTCTGCGTGAAGTGCATGTT
>JBAXFO010000939.1:0-2162 GCA_037139885.1 Planctomycetota bacterium | reverse complement strand
AAGTTACGATCGAATACGAGCGAAAAGGCTGGCTCGAAACCAAGCAAGAAGATGGCAGGAAAGTTAAGTCATTCTGCAAAGAGGCATTTGACGACGCCCTTCGTCGGGGCATTTTGAAGAAGTCTCCCAACATCGTCGAGCCACTAGCACGCGAGTTTATCGCGTATTTGGCGGGGAATTTGGATGCGGACGGTGGAACGACCGTGATTTATTGGGCGGGCGCTGACGGGTCTGCCACGGAGGTCGTGGGCGATTTCACCACGGAGGAATGTCGCACATTGGTGATCAGCGGACCCCAAAAGATCTCCTTTGGAGCGGGCACCAAGCTGGAGCCGGCAGTTCGTTATTTCGTTGACCGGTTCCATGACGCCAAGCGAGGGATGTACGTGTTTTTGACGGACGGCCAACTCGATGATTTGGAGGCGGTGAAGCGCTACACGAAAGCGCTGGCCGTCGAAATCGAAGGAGGCCGAAGGAATTCCGTCAAATGCGTCCTGATCGGCGTGGGCGACAATATCGACGAAGGACAAATGGAAGAACTGGATGACTTGGATACCGGAACGGAGGTCGATATCTGGGATCACAAGATTGCGAAAGACATGCGTGCCCTCATCGAGATTTTTGCGGAAGTCGTCGACGAAAATACCCTCGTTGCCCCGAGTGGCACGCTCTACGATTCGGCGGGTAAAGTCGCCAAGAAGTTTACGGACGGTGTGCCCGCGAAAATTCGGGTGATGCTGCCTGCGGGATCGCCCTGGTTTGAACTGGAGGTCGCGGGACAACGGATACGTCAACAGTTGATGATCGCACCTTGATGGCGAGGTGCGAACGCAAGTTTTACGCGGAGATCATGATGAGCGTTTACAACCGGCGACTCCCCGTTTACCTTCTCGTTGATTGCTCCGAGTCGATGGCCGGCGAGGCGATCGAGTCTCTCCGAAGCGGTCTCAGCGCTTTGGTCTCGGATCTTCGCGGCAACCCCATGGCTTTGGAGACGGTGGCGATCAGCGTAATCGCGTTTGCCAGCCAGGCCCGCCAAATGATGCCCTTGACGGAGCTGTTCCATTTTCAAACGCCGAACTTCCAACTCGGAACAGGCACGGCAATGGGAGCAGCCCTCAACCTCTTGCAAAAATGCATGGCCGCGGAAGTGGTCCGAACGACCTCCGAGCAAAAGGGAGACTATAAGCCCATTTGTATTTTGTTGACTGACGGCGAGCCAACTGACGCCTGGGAAGGCCCTGCCGACCAAATTCGGACGAAAGTCGCAGGAAAAGCGGCGAACATCATCGGATTCGCTTGCGGCCCCGACGCTGACACGACCAAACTTCGCCGAATTACGGAAACGGTGATCCTCGCTCGCGATGTCGGTCCAAGTACATTTGGCGCATTATTCAAATGGGTTTCCGCATCGGTATCGACGGCCAGTCAACGGTTAGATGGCGGCCCAGCGGGGGGTGTCAGCCTGGATAACCTGCCTGCCGGCAAATTAGAGGTTGCCCCGGAAAATGGGCCGAGGGTGGTACCCAATCGATTTGTCTTCCTGCACTCGCGGTGCATAAAAGACAAAAGCTTTTACCTGATCCGTTTCGGGCGACAAGCGGACGGCAAGTATCGCGGTGTGGCGTGCCATCTGGTGAACGACTTCGATCTTTCGGGCGCAAACGAGGGCACGAAGATCGATGCCGACAGCCTCCTGGAACCGCCTCCGTGTCCAACTTGCAGCAACCCGTTTTGGGCGATGTGCAGCAAAGGGCATGTGCATTGCTGCCCTCACTTCGAGGGTTCTGTCACGCTCACCTGTCCATGGTGCGGTAATCGCGGACCTTATCAGTCGATGACGTTCGATGTCGGCCGAGGCATGGGATGATCGGTTGCATACCCTCAAATGCAACTCCGAAGTGCGAGGACGGAATCATGAGTTCGGTGCGACGCTTGCCTGTGTACCTGATGCTGGATTGTTCGGAGTCCATGGCGGGGCCGGCGATCGAGGCGGTCGGGCGTGGCGTGAGTTTGCTCCATCAAGAATTGAAATCGAACCCAGATGCGTTGGAGACCGCGTACCTCAGTGTCATCACGTTTTCACGGTACGCCAAGCAGGTGACGCCGCTGACGGAGGTCATGCAATTCAGTCCGCCGCCGTTGTCGGTGCGAACGGGCAG
>JBAXFO010000938.1:0-2167 GCA_037139885.1 Planctomycetota bacterium | reverse complement strand
TCGTACTCGTACTCGCAATCGTACTCTCGTTTTTTCCTACTCATCCTCCTACTCGTCATCGTACTCGGGTCTTGCGCTCCTCGCATCCTTCCTCGGGATCCCTTGGATTCGGAGTCCCTTATCCCCGGGCTTGGAAAATCCCTGCGTTGGGGGATATAACAACCGCAAAGGAAGAGGACCCAACGCATGGCCGCCGATACGCCCGTTTCGCTGAATTTCATTCACCAGATCATCGAGGAAGATCTCCGCAACGGCAAGCACGAGGGCCGGGTGCAAACGCGGTTCCCTCCGGAGCCCAACGGGTATCTTCACATTGGCCACGCCAAATCGATCTGCCTGAATTTCGGCACCGCCCTCAAATACGGCGGCAAATGCAACCTGCGCTTCGACGACACCAATCCCAGTAAGGAAGAACAAGAATACGTCGACTCCATCAAGGACGATGTCCGCTGGCTCGGCTTTCAGTGGGATGGCCTCTATTACGCCTCCGATTATTTCGAACAGATCTACGAATGGTCGATCGACCTCATCAAAAAAGGCAAGGCGTACGTTTGCGATCTGACGCCCGATGAGGTCCGCCAATATCGCGGCAGCCTGACCCATCCGGGCAAGCCGAGCCCGTCGCGCGATCGTTCCCCCGAAGAAAACCTCGATCTCTTCACGCGCATGCGCGCCGGCGAGTTCCCCGACGGAGCCCGCACGCTCCGCGCCAAAATCGACATGTCCTCGCCGAACGTTAACCTGCGCGATCCCGTCCTCTACCGCATCATGCGCGCCCATCACCATCGCACCGGCGACTCTTGGTGCATCTACCCGATGTACGACTGGGCGCACGGCCAATGCGATTCCATCGAAAAGATCACGCACTCCATCTGTACGCTCGAATTCGAAAACCATCGCCCCCTTTACGATTGGTTCATCCAGGCGCTCGGCATCTTCGCTCCCCAGCAGATTGAATTCGCTCGCCTGAATATCACCTATACCGTGATGAGCAAACGCAAGCTGCTCGAACTCGTGCAAGACGGACTCGTGAACGGTTGGGACGATCCGCGTCTGCCGACCATTCAAGGTCTGCGGCGCCGCGGCTATACGCCCGAAGCGCTGCGGAATTTTTGCGAACGCATCGGTATCTCGAAATTCCCCAGCACGATCGACATGGCCTGGGTCGAAGATTCTCTCCGCGAAGATTTGAACAAGAAGGCCAATCGCGTCATGGCGGTGTTGCGCCCGCTCAAAGTGGTCATCGAGAATTTTCCCGAGGGACAGGTCGAAGAGCTCGATGCCGTCAATAATCCCGAAGACCCGACGGCCGGCACGCGCAAGGCGCCGTTCGGCCGCACGCTGTATATCGAGCAGGACGACTTCCGCGAAGATCCGCCGAAAGGTTTCTTCCGCCTTTCGCCCGGCAAAGAGGTGCGGCTGCGCTGGGCGTACTTCCTCAAATGTCAGTCGGTCGTCAAAGATGCGACGGGCGGAATCGTCGAGGTTCGTTGTACGTATGATCCGGCGACGCGCGGCGGTAACGCTCCGGACGGACGCAAAGTGAAGGGGACGATCCACTGGGTCTCCGCGGAACATGCCGTGCCGTGCGAGGTTCGTCTCTACGATCATCTCTTTAACGTTCCCAACCCCGACGACGTCCCCGAAGGGGGCAGCTACCGCGACCATCTCAACCCGAAATCCCTGGAGACGATTCCCGCGGCCCAGATCGAGCCGAGCATCGCATCTTTGCCCGCCGACGCCCGCGTGCAGTTCGAACGGCTCGGTTATTTCTGCACGGATGTGAAAGATTCGGCGCCGGGCAAGCTGGTGTTTAACCGCTCGGTCACGCTTGCGGATGCGTGGGCGAAGTTGCAGAAGAAGGGATGATCCGCCGCCGTCTCAACGGAAGCCGCGACGCCCAGGAGAGGCCCATGCGTTCCGAACTGGACAAGATGTTGGCGGGCGAGTTTTACGATCCGCTCGATCCGGCTCTGGTGCAAGCTCGGGATGTCGCTCGGGACCTGTGCCAGGAATTGAACGCCACGCGCGAGCGCGATCAGGAGTTGCGGCGGTCGATCGTGAAAAGGCTTTTCGGTCGCGGCGGCGATTCTGTCTGGATGCAGCCGCCGTTTTGTTTGCCAGGCAATGTTTTGAGTCTCGGAGATGCAAGTTCTCTGCGGGCCGT
>JBAXFO010000937.1:0-2170 GCA_037139885.1 Planctomycetota bacterium | reverse complement strand
TTCAAGATCCAGCCCGGCTTCCATCTCGAAGTCGTCGCATCTGATCCGCTGATTCACGATCCCATCGCCATCGCGTTCGATCCTGACGGTCGTATCTACGTCGTCGAATACCGTGGCTACATGCCCAACGCGGAAGGCACCGGCGAAGACCAGCCCGTCGGTTGTATCGCGTTGCTTGAAGACACAGACGGCGACGGGCGCATGGACAAGCGCACCGACTTCCTCGACAACCTCGTCATGCCGCGCGCGATCAATCTCTCGAACGGCGGCGTGATCGTTTCCGAACCGCCCAAGCTCTGGTTCTGCCGCGACAAAAAAGGCGAAGGCAAATGCACCGTCAAGATTCCCGTCGCAACGGATTTCGGCAGCCAGGCCAGCCCCGAACACACCGCCAACGGATTGATGAACGGCATCGACAATTGGATCTACAACGCCAATTTCCCGGGCCGCTTCCGCTGGAAAGACCGCCTCACGCTCGGACGCGACATGACCTCCCAAAAAGGCCAATGGGGCATCACGCAGGACGATTGGGGCCGTCTCTATTTCAATTCAAACAGCAACCTCTTGTTCGCCGATTTCCTCCCCTCGCACTACTTCTTCCGCAACCCGTATTTCAATCTCCCCGGCAAAGAAATGAACGCGGTCGGCGTGGGCGTTGAAATTGTGAAAGACCTGACCGTCTTCTCCAGCCGCGTCAATCCCGGCGTCAATCGAGGCTACCAAGCCAAGACCTTGCGCGCCGACGGACACCTCGACAGAGTCACCGCAACCTGCGGAGCCGGTGTCTATCGCGGCGACAATTTCGGACCAGAATTCAAGAACAACGTCTTCATCCCCGAACCGTCCGCGAACTTGATCAAGCGTGAAATCATCTCGGAAAACGGCGTAAAATTGACCGGCAAAAGCGCCTACGACAAAGAAGAATTCCTGACCTCGACCGACGAGCGCTTCCGCCCGGTCAACGTCTACACCGGCCCCGACGGCTGCCTCTACATCGTCGATTTGTATCGCGGCATCTTGCAGCACAAAATTTATCTGACGACCTATTTGAAGAAGCAATCGATCGAACGCCAGCTCGATAAATTCAACGGCATGGGCCACATTTATCGCGTCGTCGCCGATGGCAAAAAGCCCGGCCCGAAGCCGCAGATGACCAAAGAAACATCCGAAGATCTCGTCAAGCACCTCAACCATCCGAACGGCTGGTGGCGCGACACCGCACAGCGCTTGCTGGTCGAAAGCAAAGACGACTCTGCCATTCCGTCGCTGCGCAAAATGGCCGCGTCGTCCGAACCCGAAACCTCAATGGGTCGCCTCCACGCACTGTGGACGCTCGAAGGCATCGGCGGCGTGGACGTCCCGACAATCCAAGCCGCTCTGACCGACCCACGCCCGAAGCTCCAAGCCCACGCGATCCGTGTCAGCGAAGTACTCTTGAAAGCTCCGCCGACTCCAACCGGCGAAACGCCCAAGCCCTTCACGCCGCCTCAAGATTTGCTCAACACGTTGAAAGCCTTCGCCGCGAAAAACACGGACGATGGAGTCCGCATCCAACTCATGCTTTCGCTCAGCGACATCCAACACGCGACGGCTGAAGAAATCGTCGATTCGATTTTGAAAGATCGCGTCGATGACCCGATGATTCGCGGAGCCGCCATCAGTGGTTTGGGCGGCCGCGAATTGGAATTCCTTCAACGCGAATTTTCTCACAAAGAATGGGCCCAGCCGTCCGTCTCGCACGAGATCAAAGTCGTCGATAAAGAAGGCAAGCCGGTGCTCGAAAAAGACGGCAAGCAGAAAGTCGAAAAGGTCGCCGCGGGCAAGCAGTCGTTCATTTCGACAATGGCCGGTTGCGTGATGCGCCGCCGCATCGGCGAACGCATCGCCGCCGCGTTGGAACTCGCCGCCGCACAAACCGGCACCGAAAGCTGGCGCGCCGCTGAAATGCTCAAAGGCATGGCTGCAAACGGCCCGAAGAATGGCCGCCGCGTCAAGCTCAGCGTTGACCCCGATTCGCTAAAGAAGCTGCTCGCGTCGTCTGACAAGTCCATCAAAGACGCCGCCATGGCGATCGACAAAATGGTCAAATGGCCCAACCGCCCCGGCATGGAACCCGAACCGCCCGCGATGGAAGGCGAACACCTCGCCAGCTTCGAACGCGGTAAGGAAG
>JBAXFO010000936.1:0-2172 GCA_037139885.1 Planctomycetota bacterium | reverse complement strand
GTGCAAGGCGGGCCGGTGGTCGACATGGCACCGGATCAGTACGCCGTGGCTATGGGCTTCAACCAGACGGTGCAACGCATTGGTTCGGCAATCGGCAACGCCATCGCGATCGTGTTCGTCGCCTCGGCCGGCTACATCGGCGGCTTCGACCGCATGTTCAGTGTGATGCTGGTCGGTTCGATGATGCTGTTCGCGCTCGGCGTGTCGCTTCGCTATCGCACGGTCGGTGGGTACGCCGCGGCGCGCGCCTGAGCCCTGCGGTCAGCGACCTTCGAACGTGGGGCGGCGCTTCTCGGCGAACGCCCTGATTCCTTCGGCGTAGTCGGCGCTCGAGTAGCACGCGGCGATCGCGGCGTGGGTCTCCGCGGCGTACGAAGGCAGCCCGCTCGACGACGTGGATGACAGCGCCGCTGCGCCGGAGAACATCGACACCTTTCGCCAAGGCATCGAGCGGCTCGCGCATGCCGAGGCAGCGCGCCAGTCGACGCTCACCGCAACGCACGCCCGAGTGCGCGTCGACGCCCCTGACCTTCTTGACCACTGGCTCGGCACTTGCGCTGAGCCGCTCGAGCGCCTCGCCGCCGCGGTGGCTCCTGCCGCGCGCGACCTCGTGTCGCCGGAGATGCGGGACCGATCGTGCACGCGTTACGCCGAAGTACTCGAACGGATCGTCGAGCATGGCACCGCATCAAGGACGTGGTCGATCACGCTGCCGCCGCTCGCCGAAGTGCTCGTTGAATGCGACGATCAACGAGTCGAAAGAATCGTCAATGAAACGGCTCTCGCTGCCGATCTCTGGCTTTCGCAACCGTTCGACAAGACCCTGGTCGAGGCGATTGCCCGTTTTCCAGCGAGCGATGTCGATTGCAGTCGATTGGAATTGGCCATCCAGCGATTCGTCCAGTCGGAGAGAGAGCGAGCCGCAAGCCTGGTGGGGAAGTCTCATGACATCACCGTTGCCGAGCCGGCGCAGACGCGGGAGTGGCTTAAGGCGATCGATCGACTTCTCCCCGATTCCGACCAAGGACCCTGCGAAGACATAGCACGATGGCTTTCGCTCTACCGCAACCGATTATCGCCAGCGAAGCCGCCAGGGGAGATTTTAGCCGAGCTCGAAGCCATCAGTCTCGAACATCAACGACTCGAAGTGCCCCAAGGGCAAGGGGGTCTCGCCGAGGCCGTCGCTGCACTGGACGACGCCGGCCTCGAAACGCTTCTCGGGCGGGCCGCCGGCGCGGTTCGGTCCCTCGACCGTAAGAGCTGGTTCGTTGGGCGGCTTTCACGACTTCGTTCGTCACTCTGGCTGTTCACCGGAGGGCTCCCTGCCGGAGCGGACGGAATCCGGCAAATGAGCGATGCCTTAAGGCGTGAAGCCGACAGACGTCGTCTGCTTCAAACTGCTCAAGCCAAATGCGTCGAGCTAAACGTTCCTCTGCCTGCCTCTGATTGGCCTTCGGTTCGGAAACATCTGAAGAACATCGCAGAACGGTTCGATTTCGGACTCCGTCTCTCCAAGGTGATTGCCCGCTGCCCATGCAGCATCGACAAGCTAGGTCTCCTGAGCGGTAAATCCCACGAAGCCATCGTTAACACGGTGGAGACCATCAGATCGACGCTCGCAGCCCATGACGCCGAGGCCGCTAGTCTTGCCGCACTGGATGCCATTCGAACGGATATGAAGCCGACCTGGATCGATTGGCAGCTACAGAACATCAAAGCGGCCGTCCCCTCGGAGGCCCACCAGAGCTACTTGCAGACACTCCTCCAGTCCCTCCCTCTTTTGCGGCCGGCGGCGACACTGTCCCAAACACTGTTGGGATGTGACGACGCGACGCGTTACGTCCTCGCGGCGCTGACGCCCGCCCGGCCCGCGATCGAGTCGCACTCGCCGTCGGAGAGGGCGGAGGACGTCCGGGAACTCATCTGGAGACATACTCTCATCGGCAGGAAGCAGCGTCTCGAATCGGACACTCCGGCGTTCCGTTCGCTTCCGTCGATTCGACGGGAAGACGCCACATCGTCTGCCGCACTGTTGCGGAAAGTGGCGACGGCGGCCGAGATCGTCGAGTCTTGTCCCCTCCGATCGGAGTTGCTGAGTGCCGTCCAGTCGGGGAGTGCGACGAGTATTCAGAACGCGTTGAAATCCTTTCGGGGTGGATTGTCAGTCGCCAG
>JBAXFO010000935.1:0-2182 GCA_037139885.1 Planctomycetota bacterium | reverse complement strand
TGCACGCGGTTTGCCAATTCCTGGCCGTGACCCCTGACGCCGCGGTGATGTTGGCAGACCGCCTCGACATCGCCCCGGCGCTGCAACTGGGCGCTGTCTTGCATTACGAGATCGAGGACGTTGAGCACATGCTCGCCACGATCCGCAAAGCCGCAGACGCGCAAGCCAGAGAGGCGCAATCGAACTAATGAGCACGCCGCTTTACATTCGTGGAACTGCCGGCGGCCGAGTCTTCATCGGCGCGTCTGGCAAACGGTTCCGCATGCGGGCCTACAGCGGCGGTCCGCTCTACCTCAAAGAATTCCCGCACCCCGTCGTTGTCGACCTCCAGGGCATGGAACTGGAAGGCCAGCACCTTCCTTGCCCCTTCGACCACGACGACGCGAACGTCATCGGCCAAACCGACAACGTGCGTATCACCGCAAACGGCATCGAAGCGACCGGCACGCTCGACATCACGACCGCAGACGGCAAGCACGTCGTCGAAGCGAAGAACAGCGGAACGCAATGGGAAGCATCGATCGGCGCGCCAGTCCTCGAAGCAATGGAAGAGATTGAACCAGGCCGCACGATCACCGTCAACAACCGCTCATTCACCGGGCCGATTCTGATTGCCCGCAAAACCGTTCTCAAAGAGATCTCATTCGTTCGCCGCGGAGCAGATTTGGGGCAGACCCATATCGCCATCGCCGCAAGAGGAAAACCGAACATGCAAAGCTGGACTGAATGGCTCGCCGCCCATGGCACCGAAGAAAGCAACATCGCCCCAACAATGCTCCCGACGCTGCGAGCGGCCTATAGCGCCGACATGGCGATGGAGAGCGAAGCCCCGGCGGCCGACCCGCCTGTCGAAACCGACGCCGCTTTTGAGGAATGGTTAACCGGCAAGGGGCAAGACCCTGCGACGCTCAGCGAAGAAGTCCTCGAAATGCTTCGCCAGCAATACGCCGTGGAGAGCAACAACCCGCCGCCCGTTAAGGCCCAACTCGCCGAGGCCGAGCGTGTCCGCCGAATTACCGCCGCTGCCGGCGACAAGTACCAAAATTCTGCCGCCGCGGCTATCGCCAATGGCGTGCATGCCAGCGACTTCGAATTGCAAGTTCTGCGGGCCGGCCTAGCCGTTGGCCCGTTCATCGCAACAGGGGCACCTATGACCACAAAAGCAACGATTGGCGCGGCGATTATGGCTCGCTGCGGTTACGAAAAACTCGCCGAGAAAACTTTCGGGGCTCAAACCCTCGAAGCAAGCCGGCGCATGCACTCGATGAGTTTGGTGGACATCGCCCGCGCGACGCTCCAGGCGGAAGGCAAAAACATTCCGCACCATCGCGACGAAGTGATTCGCGCGGCATTGAGCACGACCAGCTTGCCGCAAACGCTTTCGGACAATGCGAACAAGATCCTACGCGAATCGTACATGACCGCGGGGGCGACATTCCTTTCGTTTTGCGAAAAGAAGTCCGCGGCCAACTTCAAACCGCACAAATCCATTCTGCCGAGCCTCGTGGGGGATTTGGACGAATTGGGGCCGGATGGTTCAATCAAACACGCATCGCTGACCGAATCGTATTTCGAGTGGGAGATCTCGACATTCGCGCGAATGCTCACGATCTCGCGCAGGGATTTCATCGACGATGACCTGGGCGCGTTTTCAACGATCCCGGACAAGCTCGGCAAGGCGGCCATGCGAAGCGTAGGCGATTGCGTCTATAGCAAAGTTCTCGGGGCCGGTTCGTCGTACTATCATTCGAGCCTGGGAAATTATCTCAGTTCCGGTTCGTCGGTTTTGTCGGTGACAAGCCTCGCCCTTGCCATTAAGCAAATGCGCGTAATGCGAAATGCGGAAGGCGATACGTTGGCGCTCGTGCCGCGGACGTTGCTCGTTCCGCCCGCCCTCGAAACCACGGCCAGAGCGATCTTGTCGTCTGGGGATCTTTACCGAGATCAATCGGTGGACAATCAACCCGGCGGCAATCCGATGGCGAACGCCTGCAATCTCGAAATCGAAGCCCGGCTTGAGAATGGCGTCGTTCACAAGGGGACGACCTACACCGGCAGCGCGACGGCATGGTATTTGTTCTCATCGCCAAGCGATAGTCCTTTCGTCGTAGGCTATCTCGACAACCGCGAAACGCCACTTATCGAGCAATTCGGCTTCGATTCAACGCCGAACAAACTCGAA
>JBAXFO010000934.1:0-2186 GCA_037139885.1 Planctomycetota bacterium | reverse complement strand
CACGAGACGGTAGCTTTTCTGGTAACTGTCCATCGGGTACGCGAAGTCGTTGGTGCCGTTGACGAACAACATCGGCATCTTGGCATTCGCCAGGTAGCGTGACGGATCGAAATTCTCGCTCCACTTGGCTCTTCGCTCGGCCGGCATTTTGAGGAAGATCGGGCTCCAGACGCTGTTTTCGTCGAGGAAGCCGCATCCATATACGGGAACCGCGACCTTGAGCCGATCGTCGAGCCCGGCCACGATACACGTCAGGTAGCCGCCCCAACTGATCCCCGTGATGCCGATTCGCTTCGGATCGACGTCATCGCGATTGGCGAGAAACGAAACGCCCCGGATGACGTCGGCGACGGCATGATAGCTCCAGGCGTCCTTGACGGGCACGTCGCCGAAGATGACACCGTCTTGTTGAGGCGGTCCGCCATCGGGCATTCGTTTGCGATTGGCTTCTTGACCGGCGAGGTCCATGGCGAGTGCGATGTAACCGCGTTTGGCCCAAAGCTCGGCCCACTCTTTGAAGGCGGCGCCGCCGCCGCCGTGCACGAGCACCATCGCAGGGAGCTTGCCTTCAATCTTGTCGGGCCGCGCGAGGTATGCGAACACGCGGGTCGGCTTCCCCTGGTAGGGCTCGCCATCGTAGGTCAGCGACGCGACCGAGTTCTTGTCTTCGATGATCTTGACCGTGGGAGGACGACGAAGGTTCTCGATCGCCCATGGGCCGCTCTGCGGCTTGTCCTCACTGGTCGGAGCGACGTTGGAAACGCCGAGGGCGATCAACGCGCCGACGATGAAGGTCGCGGCCGAAGTGCGTAAAGCGAACATGGAATAACTCCAAGGTGAGGACGGTCAAACGCCTGCGTTTTGCTGGATGCGGCAGTCTACTTCTGCTTCAAATGCTTTGCGAAGAACGCGATCATCGCCTTCTCGGCGACCTCAGCGTCCTTGCCTTTGAAACCGTGTCCAGCGCCCGGCAAGGTCAGCAACTCTGCCTCCACTCCCGCGGACTTGAGGCGGTCGATCAGCCAGACAGCTTGTTCGTGAGCGACGTATTTGTCGTCAGTGCCGTGGATGCAGAGCGTGGGAGCGGCGTTCGGCGTCACCCAATTGAGCGGGCTCGCTTCGATGTGCTTGAGACGGGCCGTGTCGAGGTTGCCCCCGAGGAACAGTGGCAGCACCTCGGCGGCATCGACGCTCTTGCCATACGATTTGGTGAAATCGCTCGGCCCATAGACGTTGACGACGCAGGCGACTCTGCTCGATTGGGTTGGATTGCCGCCATCGCCCTCGAACGCCTTGACATCGCCGGTGACGCCGAGGAACTGGGCCAGATGACCGCCAGCCGAACCACCGGTCACGCCAATCCGGTCGGGGTCGATGCCGTATTTGGCGGCGTTCGCTCGCGTCCACCGGACGGCTGCTTTGACATCGTGCACCGCCGCAGGGAACGGATACTTCGGGGCCAAGCGGTATGAGGGCGAGAGAGCGACATAACCTTGCTGAGCCAGACGGATGCAGAGAGCGTCGTAATTTTCCCGCTTTCCCGCGCGAAAGCCGCCGCCGTGAATGCACAGGATCGCGGCTCGCGGACCATCCGTCTTCTTCGGCCGGGCGATGTCGAGTTGCAGGCGCTGGCCATCGGGGTTCGAGTATTCCACACCCGCCTCGAAGACGATGTCGTCGGGGATCGTTGGCGTCTTTTGGGCGATCGCGTCGGTGCCGACCATGAACGCCCCGACCGCCAGAACGCCGAAGAGGAACGAAAGGCGACCAAGCATGTCTTGATTCTCCGTGAGAACGACCAAAATTTTGTCGATCAACGCGTGCCAGTGTAATCGGTGGCGCGTCATTTGTCACGAAATCCGCTGATGCCGCGTGCCGCATCATTCATCCGAACGCTTGACGCCCGAACATTCGAGAACAAAATCCGCCCCGAAGACCATCGCGGGCGTCTGGAAGCCCGGCACGGCAATTCCATTCAGAACCTTAGCGGCGACGGCGAGGGCAGTCTGAACGGTCCAATCGTAGCTCTCAGGGCCAACCAATCGGCTCACGACTGACCGAGCACGAAAAGGCATCCGCGCGGAGCGATGTCGATGTTGGCCGATCTGGAATTCCAGATTCAGAATTCAGATCGGACGGTCCTTGCCATCGATGATGTCAAAAATGCTTTTGATAATGTGCCAATC
>JBAXFO010000933.1:0-2187 GCA_037139885.1 Planctomycetota bacterium | reverse complement strand
TCCGACACCCCGCTGCATTCGGTGATGTCCCATCTGGGGGAGTGACCGCCTCAACGCATCCGGCCCGCGGCGGCTACACCCGAGGAAGAAAAGAGGAAAGGCCTCGATTCCTGTCTCATCAGTGCATGAAGCTCTATCGAAACGAGTCCTGTCCTAGGCATGTCCTCTTTTCTTGCCTTGTCCTCGATCATGTCATCAAAGCCATCCCGCCTTTCTGGATTGTGAAAGACGTGGCCTGCGGTGGTGAGATGCCATTCGTCCAAAAGTTCGATGACAAAACAGGACGTTGCGGACTGGTACTCCGGACCGACCGGCGTGCCGTCAGCATCAATCGCTCGATAACGGATGTACAAGCAAAGAAGGTGACGTCCGAGATAGCTGATTAGAAGCTGGCCATCATCATGCTCCATAAATGCGCTCCGAAGCGAGGATAAGGAAAAGAATGCCAATTTTCGGAAGTCGGGCCGGGGCGAATGCGCGGCTCACGAACTATCGCCGATTGTCGCTCGCGATATTCTTGAAACCGTTCGGGAAAATCCCCTTCCGATCGACACCTTCAATGCTGATCAGTTTCTCAATCGCCGAGAAGGCGACTCGACTATTCTGCCGCTTGAGCATGAGGAATGCATGAGCATTTAATTGGACGATCGGACGATGCTCGATTGAGACGACAAACAGATCTTGATGGAGTCCCCCAGATTCTTTTGCAAAGGCCACGACATCCTTGTAGAGCCGCAACTCGACTTTGTCCCAGCCCTTCGGCCAAGCCGCGAAGTTGTTGCGGAACAAAACGCTCTCGAACTCCTTTCCAATCGTCGTGCATTCTTGATCCATTGCGTACGCCGACGACGTTGGATCTGCGAGATATTTCACGCGAAAGTTTGGCAACACGGCGGTTCGCCAGCCGGAGTCGTCCATACCGCGATATATGACCTTCATCTCCGTCATTTTCTTGTCGAGTGCAAGGAGCGCTGGATCACGATTGGGCGCATAAGACATTGGCGCGGTAAGGATCAATTCAGAGAATGCCTTTTCGACGAATGTGAGATTTTTGCCAACCATTGGAATGATTTGCAAGTTGACGAAGATGGTCGTTGCGTCCTTCCCGAAGTTAATTTTGTGCGGCCAATCCGCGGGTGCCTCGGCGCGCAACTCAAACTCCTTTGTTTCATTCAACAAAACCAATTCGACGACCTTGGTGAATGGCGCAGGGGTCGTGCCGTTCAGCTCTTGTCGGTAGATATCCTTGTACTTGTTGAGCGCTTTTTGGAAGCGGTCACCGATCCTTTCCGCGACCTCCTCGCCGTTGGATGGGTAAACCACTCTGAAGTTCTTCGTTGCGAAAGTTTTTGTCTCGCTTGTCCCAGACTGTGCAAGTGCAAGGCAGCAGCAAAGCAAAAACACTGCCGTTGCAGTCCACCAATGACCTTTGATACTCGGTGACTGAAACGAATTGGACATGAGGGCCGTTCCCAGGGCAAGAAAAGGAGGCAACAAATGAGGAAGGAAAGAGGAGGAAGAAAAGAGTCCGCGACGGACGTTCTCCTCGGTCGGGTCCACCTCGAACAGCGTGTTTCAGTCGATCCGCCAGCCAGGAGGCACACGCAGCGGTTGGTAGGGCGGCACCTTCACGTCGCGAATCCCTTTGTGGCCGAACGATAAAGCTAACTTGCCGGGGTCGCTGCAACGACTACGAGCCTCGCGACACCAGAATGCGGCCCCGGTCAAGTTGAGCGACTTGTTATGCGGGGCTTGCCCAAGGACGTTGAAGTCCCACCTCTATGTTAGTAATTGTGCTCAACCCGCGTCGCATAGAAACCTGGTGACTTCTTCAACGCCTTGAACGCTTCGGCAGCCATTAGGCGCGCAACAACTTCATCCATAGCCTTTCCATAGGGACTAGCTTTCTGGCCTTCGTCGCTCATATCGTAATGCTTGCTGTACCCCGCCTCATCAAATCCGACGGACTCATTCATCCGCGCAAACCCTTGGTAGGCCCAATCGCCTGTATTGGCCCGCAAGGAGGCTATCTCTTTGGCCCTACGATATGGATTGCCCTCTTGTCGATACCTGGCACGATCCGCATTGATTACCGCGAGACATGCCTGTTTGTTACTCCGATTAAGTCCTGAATATCGTTCGTGAGTTTCCAAAAGGTAGTCGGCGTCTTCCAGGTCGGTCGCGGAA
>JBAXFO010000932.1:0-2192 GCA_037139885.1 Planctomycetota bacterium | reverse complement strand
CAAGGATGTCGGCCGCGGAGAGCACGCGTTCGACTTGCGGCGTCTGTTGGGCCGTGGTCATTTCGACGATGCGGTACTCTTCCTCTTCTTCCGGATAATCGACGAGCACATTGAACATGAAGCGGTCTTGCTGAGCTTCGGGCAGCGGATAGGTGCCTTCTTGCTCGATGGGGTTTTGCGTCGCCAGCACGAAGAACGGATCGGGAAGACGATGCCGCGTGCCGCCGATGGTGACCTGGCGTTCCTGCATCGCTTCCAAAAGGGCGGCCTGAGTTTTGGGCGGCGTGCGGTTGATTTCGTCGGCGAGCAGAATGTTCGCGAAGATCGGGCCATGAAGAAACTTGAACGCGCGTTGCCCGGTCGCCTTGTCTTCTTGCAGCATTTCCGTCCCGGTGATGTCCGACGGCATCAAGTCGGGCGTGAACTGAATCCGGCTGAAACTCAAGTTGAGACAGTCGGCGAGCGTGCGAATCATCAGGGTCTTCGCCAAACCCGGAACGCCGACGAGCAGACAGTGCCCGCGCGCGAAAATGGCGATGAGCAACTCTTCGAGAACCTTCTGCTGTCCGACGATCGCCTTACTGAGTTCTTTATTGATGCGGCGATAGCCGTCGTTCAGGCGTTCGATGGCGGCGAGATCGCCTTCGATGCGGGGAAACGTGGGCGTCGGGGCTTCGGCGCCGCGCGCGGGAGCAGGCCGAGCCGGCGCCGACTCCATCGGGATCTCGACCGGCACGGCGTTCACGGGCAGCGGCGGCGGACTGGCGGCCGAGGCGCTGATCCACGCTCCGCAACTGCACAGCCGTTTCCCTCCCACGGGGACAGGGAGGGCGGTGCCGCACTTCGTACAGGTCACGGTGACGGTTTCCGGTTTCATGCGCTCTCTCGAACTCGATCGTGGACGGGTTTCCAACAGGCTCTCGCGTCCGCAGCGGCAGACAGCAAGACGCCTCCCCCATCATAAGGGCCTACCCGCCCTGACGGCAAAATGTTTCCTCGCGAATCCCGCCGAGCGCCATGTCGAAACCGGCGACCTCGTGCATTTTTTCCTTTTCAAATTGGCAACCTCCGGCCCGATCCTCAATAATGACAACGCTGCCCCTCGGTTTCAGGTTCGCATCATGACCGACCTTGCCGCCCTGCTCGACATGTTTCCGCCGCCGGATTTCTTGCGAGCTTACGAAGTTCTTCCTGCCGCCCAGGTGCCGGCTCCTTATCAAAAACTCCTCGTTCACCCGCACCATATGACGGTGACCGTCGAAGAACATCACCGCTCCCCCGTCGATGTCCGCGTCCTCGAAGACCGTCTTGAAGGCGATGTTTACGTCCGCAAGATTCTGCTCGTGCTGCAATCGACGGGCAAGATCGTGCAATTCGGCCTGGTTCGCATTCGGCTCGATTTCGTCAGTTCGGAAGTGCGGGCCGAGATCGTTTCGCGAACGACGCCGTTGGGCCGCATTCTCATCCAGCACAATGTCCTCCGCACGATTACGCCGATCTCGTTCTTGCGTGTCTTGCCCGGACCCGCGATGATGGCATGGTTCGATCTGAGGACGATGACGCCGACCTATGGGCGTGTCGCCGTCATCACGTGCGACGATCAGCCCGCGATCGAAGTTTTGGAAATTGTGTCGCCCGAGCCCGTTTGAATCCTGCGAGAGCGTCCGATGCGCGATTGTTTGATCATTGCGGCAGTGCTCGTTGGCGGCGGCTGCACCGAAGGGGTGAAGCCGAATCCGCTGCCGCGGGCGGGCGTCAGCTTGGCCGGCCCGAAAGAGGCGCCGCCGCCGCTCGTTGACGGCAAGACGCTCTACGAACGCCTGGGGCGTGAAGATGGACTGGTGAAGATCGTCAACAATCTCGTCGTCGACCTTGCCGCCCAGCCGAAGACCCGCGCCTTGTCGAGCGCTCTCAAGAAGCGGGCCCTGGTCGAATTTCTGATGGAGGTCTCAAGCCGGCCCCGCCCGAAGCTGGCCGACGACGCGATGCTCACCCCCGCCGACTGGACGAATCTCCTGCCTGCCTTGCGCACCACGCTCTCCGAGCACGGCATCCCCGACGCCGATCGCGATGAATTGCTCGCCAACATCGAAAAATCGCGCTGACGAATGCGGCCGCCGACGGCGCACGCTTCATACAATACCCGCCCTCCGCTTTTCCTCCTCGATCTTGGAGACTGCACGGTGACTTCT
>JBAXFO010000931.1:0-2193 GCA_037139885.1 Planctomycetota bacterium | reverse complement strand
ACATAGCCCCGGCTCAAAAGGGTGAGGGCGTCTTTGGGATCGAGACGCAAGGCTTCGCTGTAATCCTGAATCGATTTAGCGTACTCGTTCTTGAATCGCCAGGCATGGCCGCGGCCGCTGACGGCGAACCGGTTCTCCGGATCGAGGCGGAGGGCGGCGCCGAAATCTTCGAGAGCTTTATCGAATTCGCGAGCGGCGCTATAGGCCAGGCCGCGGTTCGTGTAGGCAAGGGCGGATTGGGGGTCGAGGCGGATGGCTTCGGTGAAATCACGGATGGCGCTGGCGAGGTTTCCATTGCTCTTCCAGGCGACGCCGCGAGCGTTCAAGGCCGCGAGATTTTTTGGATCGAGCCGCAAGGCTTCATCGAAATCGGCGATGGCCTGGTCGAAGTTTTTCAGCATGTCCCAGGCGATGCCTCGGTTCAGCAGCGTTTGCGGATCGCCGGGGTTGATACGCAGGGCTTCGTTGAAGTCCTTGAGAGCTCGTTCGGGGAGGGCCTTCGCGCTCCAGGCAAGGCCGCGATTGTTGAATGCGTTCGCCCGCTGCGGGTCGAGGCGGATCGATTGATCGTAATCGACGATGGCGCGGTCGTACGCCTTCTGGCTGCTGTACGCATTGCCGCGATTGGTGAACGCATGGGGGCTGCCCGGGTCGAGGCGGATGGCGGTGTCGAAATCTTGAATCGCTTTGGCGAACTCTTTCTTGGCGCTCCAGGCGAGGCCGCGATTCTCGAAGGCGAACGGATCGCGTGGATTGAGGCGAATGGCGGCGTCGAAATCGGCGAGGGCCTGATCGTGTTTTGCGAGATTGGTCCAGGCGAGGCCGCGATGCAGGAAACCGAGCGGATCGTTCGCTTCGAGGCGCACGGCTTCGTCGAAGTCGGCGATGGCCCTGGCGAAATCCTGGGCGGCTGCGAAGGCGGTGCCGCGGTGAATGTGAAAGCGAGGGTTCTTGGCGTCGAGCTTGAGGGCGGCGCTGAAGTCGGCGAGGGCTTGATCATTGCGGACGCGGGCGAGGCCTCGACTGTCGTAGGCGAGGGCGTCGTTGGGGTCGAGCCGAATGGCCTCGTCGAAATCGCGGACGGCTTTGTCGAGATCGTTCTTGCCGCGCCAGGCGTCGCCGCGGCTACGGAAGGCGAGAGCGTCGCTGGGGTCGAGGCGGATGGCTTCGTCGAAATCGGCGAGGGCTTTATCGTAGTTCTTTTTCGCGAGCAGGGCGTTGCCGCGATTGATGAAGGCGAGGGTGTACTTGGGCTGCAAACGCAAGGCCTCGCCATAATCCGCGATGGCGGCGTCGGCATCGTTCTTGGCGATGTGGGCGTTGCCGCGGCTGTTGAAGGCGCCTGCGTTGGTCGGCTCGAGGCGGATGCACTCGTTGAAGTCGGCGATCGCCTTGTCGGGATCGCCCCTGTGCAGCCAGCCGGCGCCGCGCATGAAAAGGGCGAAGGTGTCTTTGGGATTGGCGGCGACGCGTTTGTCGAAATAAGCCGGGGCTTCGGCCGCGAGCACGAAGTCGGCCTTGTCGACCCAGCCTTCACGTTGACCGTCGTGGATTTGCAAGCGGCCGGCGCGGTCTTGCCGAACCGTCAGCGGCCAAACGCCCGCGAACGATTTGCCCGGCTTGCCGTCGATGGCGTCGCTCATGGCGATGTCTTTGGGCGGCTTGGTGGCGAGGACGGTTTTGCCGATCCAGGCGTCGTCCGCTGGAACGATGCCGACGAACCCCATCGTCAGGATGAGCGAGATTGTGCAGTACGTTCTCATGAAAGACATTCTACCCGAGCACGACGGCATACCGATCAGACGTTTCGCCACTTCGAAAGGTCGGGTAGGTATTCCCGCAACATTTGTTCCGGATACAAGCAAAAGGAATAGTCGCGTGCGGCCGCAATTTCGTCGCGGCGCACATCGGCTTCCAGGGCGTGCAATTCGGTCGTGAGCGATTGCAGGCGTGAGGCGATGAAGGGCCGCAGTTCCGCGGTTGCCTGGAGCAGGGCGCGAAAGCGGGCAACGCGTTGCTCATGCGATTGCACGGGAAGGTCGAGAGCGTGTTGTTTGCGGAGGAGTCCAGGGGCGGCGTCGGCGGCTGGATCGAGATGCCGCTGGGGATTGTGCCAGAGATCGCGTTCTTGGCGTTTGAGGCGGAGCCAGCGATCATGGACGTCGGCATCGCGCGGGAAAGGAAGAAGCAGCG
>JBAXFO010000930.1:0-2193 GCA_037139885.1 Planctomycetota bacterium | reverse complement strand
GGCACTTCGATTTGATTCGTGAGCCGCATGGAAGGGATCATCAAAGCGACTTGGGTTTGCGCAAGTTGCTTCAGGTAGAAGGATGGAACCGAGCCCGTTAAAATCAACAAATCGTCGCGGATTTCGCAGCGAATCGCGCGAAGCGCGAAGTAGGGGCCCGTCTGAAGCATTCGTTCGACATCGGCCGTACTGATGCAACGAAGGGTTGAAGCTTCCATGGCGCATCCTTTCAACATGAACATAACGGTTTCAAAGATCGATTGCCGACCTCTGTTCTGGCGGACAATTTAGCAAAATTGGCGCCGGTTCGGTCGCCGACGCTCCACAGAGCGGGCGCCGTTCCGCAGATTTGTTGTGGGCGCTGCATTGTTGGCGTAGAATCGTGATACGGCGCATTGTTTTCGTTGAGGTCCATCATCTCATGCACGTTCTGATCGGGTGTGCGATTCGGTTCCGCTCGCTTCCCTTTTGTCTCATCGCCATGGCGGCGCTGCTGCTCGCTGGAGTTCGTGCCGACGAGACGCCGTTGCGCCCCAAGCAGGCGAACGGGCCGCTGCCGCTGGCGGAGGTGGATGCCGATCCGAAGATTCCCACTCTCGCTCAGACGGTAGGCCATTCCTGGGGCGGAGAGATCTCCAGCCATGCCGAACTCGAACGCTACGGTCGCGCACTCGCCGAGGCGGCGCCCGATCGCTGCCAGCGGATCAAGTACGGCAAAACCTACCAGAACAAAGACCTCTTCTATCTCGTCATCAGTTCGGCCGCCAACCTCAAACGCATCGATGCGATTCGCGAACGCAACCTCGCCCTGGCGGATCCCCGCGTCACTTCGCCCCTTCAAGCGGCAAAGATCGCCACGGACGAGCCGGCGATTGTTTGGCTCGCCAACTGCGTTCATGGCAACGAAGCGTCGCCGTCGGACGCCGCAGTGTTGACGGCGTATCACCTTCTCGCTGACCGTCGCCCGCAAACACGCGCCTGGCTCGACAAGCTCGTCGTCATCATCGATCCCTTGCAGAATCCCGACGGCCGCGACCGCTTCGTCCATTTTCATCGCGAAACCCGCGGCGGCTTCGATCAGGAACATCCCCTGGCAGCCGATCGCCTCGAACGTTGGCCGACGGGGCGTTTCAATCACTACCTCTTCGACATGAATCGCGATTGGTATCTGCAGTCGCAGCAGGAGTCGGCGGCTCGCGTGGCGGCTTTCCTGCACTGGAAGCCGCAAATCTTCGTCGACGCTCACGAGATGGGGCCGGAATCGAACTTCTACTTCGACCCTGCCACCGATCCTTACAACGGACACACGCTCGCGCGTCAGAAAGACTGGCATGTGAAGATCGGCAAGCACCACGCCGCCGCCTTCGATCGCCAGGGGATCTCCTACACGAATCGCGAGATGTTCGATTCGTTCGGGCCGCAATACGGTTCGACATGGCCGATCCTGCATGGCTCGATCGGCATCTTGTGGGAACAAGCCGGCGCTCGGGGGCGGGTCGTTTCCCGCGAAGATAAGACGAAGCTCTTTTACCGCGACGGCGTACGCCATCATTACATCAGCGGCCTGGCCACGCTCGACGCCGCTTCGCAAAATCGCGAAGCGCTCCTCCTGGACTTCTACCGGAGCGCAGCCGACAGCGTGAAACTGGGCGACACGGGTTCCATTCGCGCCTTCGTGCTCCTTGAAGGAAAGCGGCCGGCTCGAGCGGCCGCACTGGCCCAGATGTTGATTCGCAACGGCATCGAAGTTCGCCGCACCTTGGGCGAATGGAAAGGGAACGGCATCGATACGGTCGGCGATGTCGCCGGCGCCCACGTCGCGCCGGCGGGAAGTTATCTCATATCGCTCAATCAACCGGCCGCCCGCATGGCTTTGACTCTGCTGGAACGCCATCAAGACATGGGGGCCGAGTTCATCAAACGCCAGGAAGAACGCGTCAAGCGCGGCCTTCCGGATGAGATCTACGACTCGACATCGTGGTCGCTGCCGTTGGCGTTCGGCGTGCCGTGTCTCGCTCTGGAAAAGGCGCCGAGCAACGCCAGCGAGCCGATCGCAACCGCGTCGCCATTGGGCAAAGTGATCGGCGAACGGGCCAAGCTCGCGTACATGGTTGACGGGCAGGATGACGCGATGTTGGCTGCTCTCTGCCGCTGGCATGCTCAGGGGTTGCGTGTCGCGGTGTTCTCCGAGGT
>JBAXFO010000929.1:0-2197 GCA_037139885.1 Planctomycetota bacterium | reverse complement strand
AGAGACGGAACGCGATCGAGGACGATGACAATCGAGGCGCATGACGCGGGTGAAGTTTTCCGTCCGCGTCTCTGCCATGGCGCAAGCGAGTCAGCGAGGTAAGATGTTGGGATGAAGGATCGCGAATTTCTGGAAGTCGCCCCGGCGAGACTTCGCGTGCCAGGCAGTCGCCGGGATTGTGCTGATCCCTATAAGTTCCATCGTCAAATTGCAAAACACGGAGCGTTCCATCGCGGGTATGCCTCCCATTGAGGTGAGTCGCGGTACGGATGGCGAACTTGTCATCAATGATGGCGTCGCAAGAGCAACGCGTGCTGCCCGTAGCCTCCGCAGTGTTTTATTCCCTGTCGAAGTCATTGATAAGTTGCCAATTCCGGGCGCTCAATTCGAGACGATCCCCTCGTTGGATGCATCGTCAAGAATAGTCATTTCGCGGGTTTGCCAATTGAATCGAACCGTTGCCTTCCCGCCACGAAGGGCGACCTTGTGCTCAAGTTGGCGGAACTTCTTCGAGTCCTCGAACGCAATAACGACACGGCGAAACGCATGATCAATATCGCCGATCTTGTCCTTGTACGTCGAGAGACTCCACCGCTTTGCTTGGTTGTTGAATACCTCGACCCAATTGGCGAACTCCTTGATCTTTGCGATTGTCTGTTCGATGGTTTGCCACGGCAACGAAATCTCGATTTCATCTTTACCGAGAATGGTCTTGATCTTGTTGAGCGGATGAGCCAGCACCTTGTCTCGAAAAGGCTTGACGCCGCAATCGACAAATTTGAGGTGCGCACTATTGCGGCTATCACCCTTGGTGTAAAGCGAACGAATCTCATCAAGAGACTCGGTGGCATCGGTCCCAATTTCGAAGTTCTTTGAAATCTCTTCGCACAGATGAACCACATGCGCGATACGCATCAGTAGCTCGTTTCTCGTCGCCAAGGCTGAAAGGCTGAAGAACGCTCCTTGCATCGTTGGGTTCTTGCGATATTCGAGAATCAGTTCCCAATACGACTGCATTCCCCAGAGTTCGTCGATGAACTTCATCCATTGTTCTTCGGTCATTTCCTTTTTGGCCATTGGAGCCCCGAAGATAGTTGAGCGTCCGTGATCAAATTCCAGATCCGTTTGACGGACATCTTGTCAACCCAATAGGTTCGTGGTCAGTACGAACCGAGTAACAAAGAGCCCCGGTCAACGGGACCGAGGCCCACCATCGGCGACGACGGTTTATCAGATGTCGGCCAAACGGTCTTCTAACTCCCGAATGGCTTCATCGAGCTTTGGGAGAAATGTTTCCCCGGTCTCGACGATCGTCGCTTCCAGTTTGCCGACATGTTTTGCCGCGGCAGCCCGCTCTTCCATTGAGCAATCGGCGATCGGTCGCCAAGAGATCGTGCCTCCCCGAGTTTCCTCGTCGTACTCGTTGTACTCGCCAAGGCACAACCGCCATTTTCCAGCGACCTTGGCTATGCCGATGCAATAGACGTAGTTATTGTCCGGTGGACCGCACGATTCGTAGATTGGTTCTTTGTAATAGTCGTAGACGACTACGCGAGGCTGTTGTCGGCTGAGAAGCTTTTTTTCAAGTTCCCGCCAGAGCCCCGTCAAATGATTGAGTCGTTCTTCGGTCTTCGACCGAAGAACCTTGCTTCGAGTCTCGAAGTCCGAGGAAGCTGCCTTGATGGGATGCTTCGCCTTCCCATTGAGAGAAAAACGGTCGTTCATGAGTTACTCCAATTCTTCTTCGCTCGCTCTGAGTCGAAGAAAAAAGAAAAAATGTTCGGCGATTAGGTAAGCCGCGCCGCCCGATCAGGGTAGGCAACGGCAAATCGCCCTTGGCAACGAGATTTTACGGAACAGCGACATCGGATTTCAAGTCCTGAACTACGAAAAATCTATGGCCGTCGCCCTAAATATCATGTAAACTGCCTTGCGCTTTTCCTGCACTTCCAGTCGAGTCCGTCACTCTGATTGCCACCGCGCTCCAGGAACGCGGTTGATGTGCGTGACAGGCGCCAGGCTTTAAGGTCGTCAAGAGCACTTTGGAATGCTGCCGCCTCGGACTGCCGACCGTGCCCAAACTTGACGCCGGGTTCGCGACGAGGTTCTGTCATGCGAATGCTTGTTCTCGTCTTGATCGCACTCAATCTGCCGACGATGGCCGTCGCCCAACCCAAACCCGCTCCCGCCGTGCAGG
>JBAXFO010000928.1:0-2201 GCA_037139885.1 Planctomycetota bacterium | reverse complement strand
GCCCACGGGGGCAGCTTGTCCAGATGCTGCACATCGACTTCGTGGAAGGCGCTGTCGAAGCGCAAGAGAGCCGGTCCCGGCGGGGCTTTGAGAGATACTTCCTTATCCAAATAATGGACTTGCGAACTGCCGTCGAGATTGAGCATAACGACGAAATACGTCGGTTCGTCGGCCTTGAGAGCTTCGAGGCCCGGGGCATGCCGAGCGTAAAGATTAATCCCGAGACGCGTTTCCGGCTCGCGGAGGGTGATGGCGAGGGTTTTGCCGCGGACGCGCAGGGCGACGTTGGCCGGGCCCTCTTTCTTTTTGTTGACGAGTACGACGATGCCGCGTTCGAGGGTCAGATCGAGATCGACTTTCGGGTTGTCGTGAAACTGGACGGCAGACTCAAAGGCAGGCAACGGGCCGAGTTCGCCGATTTCGCCGCGCAGGCGAACTTCGACGGCGCCGTTGGCCGAGAGGACGTCGGTTTCGAAAAGGGAGATCAGCGAGCGATTGAGCGGCGCCGCAACGCCCGCCTTGACCGGCTCCCAAGCCCCATCCGCCTTCTTCGCCAGAAAGACGCCCTTGGCCGCGACGCATTGCGGCGCCTGGGCGACCAGGTGCGCGGCAGGCAGAGACAGAGCAACGAGCGAAGCGACCAACAGCCGACGCAAGGGCATGGTTCACCGCGGAAAATCGAAAGGGAACGAACGAAGAACGTAAAAGAATATTAGCCGAAATCTAGGCTGTGTGGCAAGAAATCGTCGGAAGAAAGTTGCGCAAGTTGCGTTCCCGCGATGCTGTCGGTCACGCCATCGTCAAACTTCAACAATTCGGGAAACCTGCCGCAGACCCGAAAGCGGCGCGGCTTCGAACTTTCGGTGTCTGCGGACATTTCCGAAGGGTCCGCTTGACAGGCGTCGCCGGAAGCGAAACAATTTCTTGGTCTCGTCGGCAAACGTGCCTGCGGACTTGGACATGCCGATTCCCTGAAATCGAAAGGACCCTCAACGATGTCGCACAAATATATGGACGCATTTAATAAGGACGTCGAGCGCCTGCTGAAGGAACTCAAAACGCTGAACGCGGCCTTGAAGAAAAACCCCAACGACGTGGCCTCGAAAGCCAAGCTCGATAAGATGAGGCCGTTTCTCACCGAAGACGCCCTGAAGAAACGCCAAGAAGTGGCCGCGAAGCTCGACAGCAAAGACACCGGCAAGATCGTCAAAGAATGCGGCCTGCCCGGTTGGTGACCTACGAAAAACAATGGGCATAGATGTCGCCCGTGAGAAATCGAGTCGCGACGTTCGGCCAGGTTTTGGCGTCGCACATGAGGGCGACGCCTGTGCCGCGAACTGGGCCGGGGGCGGTTTCGCCGCCAATCAGTTTGGGAGCGATGAAGACGTGCAGTTCGTCGAGCAGGTCGGCTTCGGCGAAGCTGGCGAGGACCTGACCGCCTCCTTCGACGAGGAGATTCGTGAAGCGGCGCCGGCCCAGTTCGAGGAGCAACGCCGTCACATCCAGACGCCCCGCTTTCGTCCTCGCAATGGGGATGATCTCACAGCCTCGATCCTGCAAGGGGCGTAACGCGTCTTGGGACGTTCGCTCGTCGACGACCACTAGCGTCGGCGTTTCGCGGGCCGTTGTTGCGAGCTGCGAGGACAACGGCAACCGGGCCGATGCATCGAGCACGATACGGCTCGCGCGGCGCGGGCCGGCGGGGCGAGAGGTCAGTTGCGGATCGTCGGCAAGGGCGGTGCCGATGCCGACGAGAATGCCGTCCATGCGGCCACGAAGGTCGTGAACGACGCGGCGCGACTCTTCATTCGAGATCCATTTGGAATCGCCGCGCTGCGTGGCGATTTTGCCGTCGAGCGACATGGCCCATTTGCCGTGCACATGAGGCCGGCGTTTTTGCAAGAGCGTGAGATAGGGAGCGTTTTGGCGCCGGGCTTCGGCGCCGCCGGGACCGAAATCGAGCGGAATGCCGGCAGCACGCAGGCGATGAGCTCCCTGGCCGGCGACCTGCGGGAATGGATCTTCCAGGGCGGCCACGACGTTGGCGACGCCTGCCTTGATGATGGCGTCCGTGCAGGGCGGCGTCTTGCCGTGATGACAGCACGGTTCGAGAGTCACGTAGAGAGTCGCCCCGCGGGCATGTTCGCCGGCGCGTGCCAATGCGTGGATCTCGGCATGCGGACCCCCAAAGCGTTCATGCC
>JBAXFO010000927.1:0-2210 GCA_037139885.1 Planctomycetota bacterium | reverse complement strand
GTGGGATTCTTGACCTGGATAGGCGAACTTCTGTCGTGGCTAACGAGCCCATCCATTGTCCCGTGGGCAGGAGTGGTGGCTGCGATCATCGCCGCGCTGACGATCGAACCAAAAACATGGCTGAAATCTCCATTGAAGAGCGTCGGACGTGCCCTGCGAGTCGCGGTGGTTTTTCTGATCGTTGCCTGGATGATCAGTTCGGGCGCACGACTAGGTTCCGGGCGAGGCAGTGGCGAAGGCCAAGGAGAAGCCTCAGGAACGGGCAAGGCAAACGGTATCACGCCAATTACTCTTCCGCTTACCGTCGTTCCCGGCCAGTTCCCCTCTGGCACACCGGAGCACATTGATCTGGTTGTAAGTTTCGTTCCGTCGCCGGGGAATCAAATGGTAGCTCAGGACTTTTCTTGCGATCTCCTTCGCAAGAACAATGACAAGAATGCGACGAAGACAGAGATCAGAGCCCGGGATATGCAGGAGTTCGACAAACTCCTCGTGCAGCAACTTCGTGACATGAACAACCCTGAAATTCAAAAGCGGTTTGCCGTCCTCGTCAGGCGATCTCCCTTTCCAGGAGAGAATGTGATGCGACGAGTTGTAGAAAAGGTACGAGCGGTTCTGCCGAACGCAAACGTTTTGTATGGCGAGTAAATTGCACCATGCTCGATTTAACCAAATCATCAGCGACAAGCCAGACTCTAAATGTCGGCGTTTACGGCTGCACAAAGGCAGGCAAGACGCGATTTCTGTTTGAACTTCTTAGCCGTTGGGAACGAACCCGCCGCCTTCTCGGCCAGTCGGAGACCTGTCAAAAGTTCCTTGCAACAGTCGAAAGCGAGATCGAAAAGCACGACGGGTCAATGCCTACAGTGGCCACTACTGAAGGAATCAGAGTGAAAGTTCGGCGAGACGGACACGAATCCCCGCTGGAACTTGTCTTCCGCGACTTGCGCGGCGAACTCCTTTCAGGAGAGTTGGATCAGATCAAGTCCCTGACTCCCAACGGAACTATCCCGACACAGGTTCGACAGTGCGATGCTTTTCTGTTTTTCTTCGATCCTACAAGTTCAGAAAATCCCGCGGAGATCGATACCCATCACCAGCGCGAGCTGAAAAGGGCCTCGATGTTCATCGAGTATGTCCTCAAGGTCCGCGAAAACCGCCATCTACCAATCATCTTCGTGCAAACGCACCTGGACCGCTGGGAGAATGATGCGGATATCAAGGTGAAGGCGGATCGCTGGGCCGGCGAAGTACACGCCAAACTAGTTGAGCTTTACGACTCCGGTTTGCGCCGCTTCCACCCCAAAAGTATCGTGGATCGGAACCGTACGGTCTTTCGCGTTTCCTCAGTTGGCAATACCCCAGAGGCTGAAAAGCAACTGGAGAAGGTCGTTGTACAATTGGATGAACTCGTTGCCGACTCAATAGGACATCGCCGCCGACTACGCAAGTCGGGACTCTATACGCTGGCGGCAGGCGTAGTTGTTCTCACCTTGCTTCCGTTCGTCATCTGGTTGCTTTCCTCAATGGGCGAAACGTCACCTCAACAAAAGAAAAGTGATGATCGAACGATAATCGCCGAGTTGCCGGAGCATGAAATCGTAACAAAACTCGATGATCTTGACCGGGTATCGAAATCGCACCCACCGGGTACGCAGTTGCCCAGCGTCGAGGAGGCAAAGAAGCTCAATCATCATCTCCGTTGGTTGGCGCAGCGACTGGAACCGAACTCGGGCGGAACTACTGGCCTGACGGAAAAGACTCAGCAACGAATGCGGTCTGCGTTTGATTCCCTTGCTAAACTTGTTCAAGAGAAAGCAGAAAGCAAGACTCATTCTCCATCAAACCTCACGCCTATCCTCACTGGATACTTGGAAGATCTACCGGACCTGACATCCATATCGCCAGCTCTCACTGCGGTCCAGTCACGCTATTGGCAACTTGAGCGAGGACTCGTTGTCGAGCAAGTGGCAAGCATCTTCAAAAGAAGGAGTGAGGTTAGTTCTCTACCGATTGACACTCTAGGAGGGTTTTCCCCGAGCAGTAGCGATCTCGCAACGCGGCCGCCGCGGCGGGCAGTGCGGGGGCGTCCCATCCGAGAAATGCGCGGCGTTTCGAGATTGCGGCCAGACTGTTTCGAAGGAAAACCATCGCCAACCTCCAGCCCATTTGCCGTATGGCCGATCTCGCTCGTGGGAGGCGCGTCAGAT
>JBAXFO010000926.1:0-2214 GCA_037139885.1 Planctomycetota bacterium | reverse complement strand
CGGCGAAACCAGCATTCAATACACCGACATCGAACCGACGAGCGCCGCGAAAGCCGACCAACCGCGCCGCCGCGCCGCTCAAGACTTGAGCGGCAGCAAGCTCGGCCATTACAAACTCGGAGCCTTGCTCGCCCGCGGCCGGCACGGGTATGTTTACCATGCCCGCGATACGCGCCGCAATCATCCGGTCGTGCTCAAAGTGCTCGACGGCTCGTTTCATCATCGCCCCGAGCCGCTGCGGCGTTTCACCGAGATCATGAAGGCCGTGATGCCCCTGCGGCACCCCCATCTCTTGAAGGTTTACGGAGCCGGCAAATCGGGCGACTATTGCTGGATCGCAAAGGAATACGTCCCCGGCGAAAGCCTGGCTGCGGTCATCGGCCGTGCGGACGTGGCCGGCAAGATCGACTGGCGGAACGTTCTCAAGATCGGCATCTACCTCGCGCGGGCCCTCGATTACGCCCACGGGAAAACCCTGATTCATCAAAATGTGACGCCGCACAACATCTTGCTCGGCAAAACCCCTCGCGAAACCAAGCTGGCCGACTTGATGGTCTCGCTGGCCATCGACGACGATCCGCTTGAGCCGATCGCCGCGATGGGCACGCCCGCGGAAAGTCTCTCGTATCAATCGCCCGAACGGACCGTCAAGGGGGGGCCCGTCGATGTCCGTACCGACATTTACAGCCTCGGGGCCACCCTTTACGCGATGCTCGCCGGCCGGCCCCCGCTTCAGGGCTCGACGGTCGACGACCTCATCGACAAGATCCGCAACGTCGCCCCCGAGCGCCTCGACGCTCTCGGCGTCCACGCCCCGCTGCGTCTGCAAAGCCTCATCCTGCGCATGCTCGCCAAGAAGCCCGAAGACCGTCTCGCCACCGCGCGCGAAGTTCTGGCCCAACTTGAGACTTTGGCGAAAGAAGAAAATGTGACGTATTGATAGCGGCGGGGTGCGAATCGTCGACTCACGTCTCCGACATGGATTTCGTTACGGCGTCCAAAAACTCGCTAACGTTGTCGCATCGCGCGGATCGACATCGACCGGGCTGCGAACGTCGACATGGCCGTCGGCGAAGAGGACGTTCAGCAAGCCGACATGACGCGGCGCGATGTTCGTGCCGTACAAAGCCAGATCGGCGTTGGCGGGGGCGACGACGCGGGCGATCGTGTTCTTGTATTCCACGAGCAAAATCTTGGCGGCGTCGAGGTCGAGGGCGACGGCCCGGCTGTTGATGCCGTAACTGGTCGGCTGCCCCGTGCCGGGGATGTAGCCGAATTGGCCGATGCGAATGTCCGTGCAGACCGGGTTGAGAATCTGATCGAGCAGATCGACGAACTGATTGCCCCCGCTGGTGACCGTGCCGCCGTCGTCGCCTCGGAAATAGGTGACTTTGGTCGTGCCGTTGGTTTGCGGCTCGATGAGCAGATAGAGATCGTTGAAATCGAGAACGTTGTTCCTGTCCGCGGTGTCATAGGTCAGTTCGAATTCCGCGATCCAGCCGCCATTGCCGGGATCGGCGTAGCGCGACGACTTTCGGCAACGGCTGCCGGCCTTTTCGATCTTGATGATGTTGGTGTTGCCGTAATCGGAAAAGAGGAGCGGCGTCGACCGGTTGTTCAGGAAGACCGCGATCGACATGCCATCGCCGCCGGCGGAATCGTAAAGCTCGCCGAGGGGGCAGCGATAGGTGATTTTGGCGTTCTCGACGTACGGGGAAAGCTCGGAAACCCAGCTTGTCGTGGGGAAAGTCTTCACTTGGTAAACGTCTCGCCAGTGCCGATAGGCGAAGCCCAGATTCTTGAGATTGTTCGCGCATTGCGTTCGATACGCGGCCTGCCGAATGCGCTGCACCGCGGGCGCCAGCAATCCACACAAGACGCCGATGATGGCGATGGCGATCATTAACTCGGCCAGGGTGATCCCGCGCCGAATACGAAAAACCATGAGAGCGCCTCCGACGAATCTGCAGCGCATCGAAAGAGGAAGCAAGGCTTTTGGGCGAAATGAATTTTCGGCCTTGCCGCGAAAGCGGACTTTAAGCGATCGGTTGGGCGGTGTCAATGAAAACCCGGACGAATTGTTGGCCGTTAAGATGCGAGTCCTCGCGAGAGGGGATTGGGCGTCGAAACGCCATTTTTGACAGGATTAACAAAATGAACAGGATGAAAGCGCCATAGAGCGTTTCTTTACGGAAGGCATTTGTGCGGGAGGGG
>JBAXFO010000925.1:0-2220 GCA_037139885.1 Planctomycetota bacterium | reverse complement strand
GCACACCGCGATCGCTGGCGAGTTGCGCGAGTTGGCGCGTGTTGTGCGACTGCCGCCCGCCGACGACGACCAGGGCGTCGACACGATCGAGCAACTCGACGACGGCTCGTTGCCGGTCTTTGGTGGGTCGGCAGATGGTGTCGACGGCGACGATGTCCTTACCGCCATTGGCCGCTTCAAGCGCGTGACGAACTCGTTGCGCCAGGGCGGGAGGCGTCGTGCTCTGGCAGACGAGTCCGATCTTGGCGGCGGGAAACGAACGAGCGGACGCCTCATCGGGCACGACGGCGTAGTCGTCGAGATCGCCGACGATGCCTTCCACTTCCGCATGCCCCGGCCGACCGATGACGACGACGAAATAGCCCCGTCGCTGGAGATCTTGAGCGGCATCGTGAACGCGCGTGACCAAGGGGCAGGTGGCGTCGATGAGGCGTTTGCCGGCGTCTTTTAAACGGGTCCGTTCGCGTTCGCTGATGCCGTGGGCGGTGATGAGGACGCGTGACGTAGCCGGCGTCCCGGTGCGGTCCGCTTCGGGCGTTTGCGGAAAGCCGCGGCGGCCGAGTTGTATGAGAATCTGTTCGTTATGGACGAGCTCGCCGTGAATGGTCACGTCGGCCGGCTCGGCCAGGCTCTCGGTCAGGGCCAGGGCGTCGCGGACGCCGAAACAAAACCCCATCGCTTCTGCACGAATCACGTTCATGGCGTTCATCCTTTCCGGATCGGGGATGCCGATCAATCCCTATCGGCAATAACTTTGCATCGCCAAGCATTATTCCCGAAAAAAAGCCGCGGCATGGGAGTTTTCCCTGCGACGCGGCGCGGCACGAGTTACGCGGGCGCCCAGCCGGCTCCACGGTTGGGTTTGGCGGCGGGCTCCTCCGCTTGGGCGTCGCGGAGAACCTGTTCGAGTTGGCCCAGATATTCGCGAAAGCGTTTACGGCCCTGAGGCGTGACGCGGCACGTCGTCTGCGGACGATTCGCGACGAAGGCCTTGTCGATCTTCACGAGCCCTTCGCGGGCCAGGACTTCGAGATGCCGGCTCAAATTGCCGTCGGTAAGATTACATAGCCCCTTGAGCTCGCCGAAGACGAGGCCATCGGGCCGGCTGACGAGCGAAGTCATGATGCCCAGGCGCGCCTTTTCGTGGAGGACGCGATCGAGTCCTTCATAAGCGTAACGGCCGGCGCCTTCGGTCGATTTAGCCATTGTCCCGCTCCCGATTTCGATAAAGCACCAGGGCCGAGCCGAGATGGCCGAGCCCGAAGACGCCGCCCACCTGCCAGCCCAGAATCTCCGCCGCCGGCCCCGCACGCAGCAAGAGCATGCAGCCTGCAATGAGGTAAAAAAGCGCCACCCAGCCGATCGCCCGCGGCAAATAGGGCCGGGCTCCGAGCACGCCCAGGCCGAAGATCAACGCCCATAGCCCCGGCAGATAGCCCGTCAGATCGGCGTTCTTGAAGACGTAGGTAACAATCACGCCCCCGAAAATGCTCGGCACGAACTGACACACCAGCCGAAGCGTTTTGCGGCGCGCCCAGGCGTCTTCGCGAAAGAGCAACGACCACAACGCCGACCCGCCGGAGATCACGCCGCACAGGAGGGCGACCCCAACCCAATAGGCGACGGCTTGATCATGGGCGACGCAGCGATTTTGGACGACCCCCGCCGCCAACCCGACGAATCCCGCGACGACGACGCCGCCCACCTGCAAGCCGCGATAAACTTCGCCTTTGTCGAGCTGCTCATGGATCGCTTCAATCTGACGCAACGCATCGTCGACGCGCATGAACGACTCCTTCGCGGCTCTTCACAGAAGTACTTTGCCACATAAAGTGATCGCTGTCAAGGGGAGTTCGAGGGCGTCGCCGGTTGACGTTACGAATGAAGAAATGAGAGCCCCGCGATGGAAACGAATCTCAAGGCGGTCCCACGAATGCGAAATCACCGCTACGCGAACGCTCGCCTCGCCTCGTCGGCATACAACAACGTCATGTCACCACATCGCTATCTCGTTCAGTTCGATCCCAAGCGAACGGCCCATTATTTCACCGATGTGCTCGTCATCGGCGCTGGCATTGCCGGGCTGCGTGCGGCGATGCAGACTCCTGCCGACTTGGACGTTCTTGTCGTCTCGAAGGAGAAGATCGAGAACAGCAATAGTTCTTGGGCGCAAGGGGGCATCGCGGGAGTGATGTCGCCGGAAGATACGTTCGAGAATCA
>JBAXFO010000924.1:0-2225 GCA_037139885.1 Planctomycetota bacterium | reverse complement strand
GTCCTATTCGGCTCTTCTGTCGAAATGAGCGTACTCTCGGAGCAAAGTCTCGAAGCCGCGACTGACTGGAAAAGTTATGCAACCGCAACCAAGAACAATCTCACGAGTCCTCGTTCAGAAGAAAGACAGAGAATTCGTATCTCCGAACAGCTTCGCCGCTTGGCGAGGCTTGACGGAGCGAGGTTTCACATCGCAATTTTTCGAGTGGCCTGAATTGCGAGACGGCCAGATTGCCGTCGAGCCGGAAACGCTCGTCGTGGGAGGCAGCGGAGTGGTTCGGCATGCCCTTGGGCGACTGGGAGTGAAGACGCCTGCCATCGACGACCTGCCCGAGCCGTTGGCCGAGTTTTGCGGGAGGCAAGTCTGGCATTCGACATGGGGCAGTATTTGCGCCCGATACGACGAGCCTAATCTTGCGTTGTTCGTCAAGCCATTGGACGATCCCAAAGCGTTTCCCGCGCGCGTGATCGCTTCCTTCCGGGATCTTATCCCCTTGTCACATTTGCCCGCGAACAAGCCCGTCCTCGTTTCCGAGACAGTGGAGTTCGTGTCGGAATGGCGGTTCTTCGTTTTGAACAAACGGATCGTGGGTTCAGGATGGTACGCGGGGGACCCGTTAACGTTTCCCGATCCGGACGTCGTGAGCGATGCCGTGCAAGCCTGGGGAGCGGAAGCGCCGGCCGGATACGGGATCGACTTCGGCGTGGTCGCACCGGGAAAGACGCTCCTTGTGGAGGTGAACGATGGATTCTCGCTTGGATGCCTTGGACTTCGCCCGCAATTGTATTCCCAGATTCTGGAAGCGAGGTGGTTGGAACTCCTATCAAAGAGGAGCCCAGCACCTTAGAAATGCTTCCGGAAAAAGAGGTACCTGACACCTTAGAAATGCCCTCAAGGTCGATTGGCTCAAAGAGGGATTTTAATCAACGGCTGCTCCTATATGTTGCCCTGGAAGTACGGATTGACACATTGACAAATCGGGATTTGTTTAAGAATAGCCGTAGAGCGCGGCTGTTTTCAATCGCCGGGTTGTTGGGTCCAAGCCAGATTTCATCTATATAGATGTTTTCTAAGCACCTATCGAAATCCAAAACGAGATGGTGATTTATTGCAGCGCCGCGAGGAGTGAAAGTGCGGTTGTAAATTGGCGTTGCGGCTTTGCCGTGTTCGTCGTTCGAATATATTTCGTGAAAAGAAGTCGCGACGAAACGCCACTCTCTTTCAGATTGGAACGCATCGTTCTTGCAAAGTATAAGCTGCTTCTGAACATCTTCCCCTTGGAAGAAATTGGTCAGTTTTTGTGTCAGATGATCCTCGTGCGAGGCGTATAGTTGGAAGCTGCTCTCGCCCACTTCTTCTTTAAACGGCTCGCAGTTTGCTTCCATGTATTCGTAAAAACGCTTTAGGATGTCAGCGGCAATGATATTTTGGCGCTCTCGACGGTATTCAACCTTATCCAAGAATATTCCTTTGTTTGTATTCTTTTTAAGAAAGGCATCGCGCCGAAAACCAATAGCGAAGCCGCGTCCATCATCGCCGTAGGCTCGCCATTGTGGCAAGTCGTCTGGCTCTTCGGAGAAACAGATGCAATACGGGTCGTCGTGCTGTTTTTCCATTAAGTACCGGAACAGCACTCGATCAAATCGCGCTCGGCCTACTCCTGAGAAAACGCTCTCTTCTTTCATGACCTTTTTTAGCCAGTTGTATTCCATCGTATCATTCATCATAGAAAGCTGGTGCAGGTGGAAAGAATGGCTTCCGATGATGCCCATAAATCCATTCAGGTTGCAGTAATGATAAAGACTTGACGGGTTCGGATCGGCGATATCTTTGCTGCTCATCAACGCGCTCCTATTACAATGTTCTATTAGGAAGATCCGTCACGCACCCTCAAGAAACAAAGCTGCTCCAATCAATAGACCGGTGCTTGATAAAGAGGCGATTTCGTTACTTCGGCGACAATGTTGTATTTGTCTTTGATGTTCGCAACCACTGGCAAAATCCATTTGTCGCAAGTCGGATGTAAAAAGACGTGTTCGATCAGTTTATTAACGTCAATATCGATGTCGAAACCGCCATTCAATTCTGGCGTATTTGCTTCACAAGCTTCTATGTCTTTGCTGACGTTCCAATAGATCGCCCGCAATTCTTGTTCGTGCTTGAAGTCGGGGTGGCTAGCCCCCATTTTGTGGTCCAGTCGCTGTGAGAGTCGGACTAACCGTTAC
>JBAXFO010000923.1:0-2226 GCA_037139885.1 Planctomycetota bacterium | reverse complement strand
ATCCAAATGAATGTTGATGACGGCCTTGCTGGAAGACTCGATTCCCGCCGCCGCTTCGGCGCGCAAGAGGTCTGCCAAAGCCAAGCCGCCAGCGCCCATCGCCCCGGCCGTCAGAAACTGCCGGCGGTCGATGCGGCGAAGTCGGCGAATTGGTTTTCCAAGGAAAGTCAGCATGTCCTACCCCGAACGCTTAGAAAAACGGTGCTCAAGCCAATCATCCTTGCCGTGCCAGAAAAACCCCAGGAGCAATCGAGCTTCAGGGTCGAACGTCGCGGCTATCCCAGCTCCAGTTGCCCCTTCACGAACCAAAGCCGGCCAGCAGTCGCCGACTGTTGATGTCGAGGGCTTCGAGGATTTGCACGATCTTCTCAACGGGCCGTCCGACGTCCATTGCCGCCGTGATAATTCCCAGGTTGTCCTGGTTGGCGTTTAGCTGCTCGACGACCCACTCAACGACTGCGCGATCTTCGGGAAACGCGGCATTCAACATGCCGAAATCACCTCGGTCGAGTTCTATCCAGAACCTCTGGCCGAGAAGGTGCTCCATGATCTTTGCTCTGAGGAATCCGGACCAATGCTCCCGGACCCAGCGGCGAATGGCGTCTTGGCCGAGATCCATGCCTGCTTTTTCGCTTTCGATCCAATGGAAACTCTGGACCTCGCGGCGGCATTCCTCGTGCAAGTTGCCGACCTTCCCTGTGGTTGGCGAAGTCGGTGTGTCTCCGCTGGAAATGACAACGCATTGGTCTGGCTCCGCTTTTTCTGGATCGAGCCATACCCCGTAGACGCGACGCTCGTTCTCGTCGCAAACGTACTGCCGACCTTCGACGTCGAGGTAGACGGTCCGGACAGAGCCGTCGGTGAAGTGCCGCACACCAAGAATTGCTTCGGTCATCAGTGGGCCTCCGATCCGCCGTCAGACCTTCCAAATGATCTCGTCGGTCATCTGCGGCGGCGGTTCGTCTTCCTCTCCCTTCGACGACTGCACCGCCATTGAATCAGATTCGCCGATTTCAAGGAAGCGTTGCTTCTGCACGCCGAGGTTGTGGAACACCACGGCCAACAAGATGCCAACGAAGAAGACGACGGCCAGAAGGGCGTGCAGGATCGAATCCGATGAAACCCAGGCCCAGAAAAACAGGAAACCGAGAACCGCGACGGAATATCCGAGCTGAAGCCAGGAAAACGCCGGCTGCTCGTGCGCTCGTGGTCTGATGTCGGCCATGTCTCTCCCCATGCTTCTTCAATGTGTGCCGCCCTTCTACCATCCAATTCCCTTTGCCGTCACCCGCACCTTGCCGATGCGGTGGTTGACGCAAACAAACAGCGTTTGGCCGTCGTCGCCCCCGAAACAGAGGTTCGCCGTCCGATCCCCGGTGAGGAAGCGGCCCAGGAGAGTCCCCTCGGGGGCCATGACGCAAACGCCGCCCGGCCCAGTGGCCCAGATATTGCCCTGGGCATCGCACTTCATGCCATCGACTCCGCCTCCCTTGGCCTTGGTCACCGTCCATTGACTGGGATCGACGAAGATTTTCCCGTCGCCAATCGTGCCGTCCGCGTTCACGGGAAACACCATCCATTTGCCCCCGTTGGTCACGTAGAGTTTCGTCGCGTCCGGCGAAAGCGCGATGCCGTTGGGGCTCAAGTTTTTGGCGACGAGCGACAGCATGCCGTCTTTGGCGTTGATGCGATAGACACCGGTGAAGTCGAGTTCGCGTTTGGCTCCTTGGGCCAGGCCATAGGGAGGGTCGGTGAAGTAGACGTCGCCATTCGGATGCATGGTCAAGTCATTGGGGCTGTTGAGCTTCTTGCCCATGTAGTTGTCGGCGAGGACAGTCTTTTTGCCGTTCTTTTCGATGCGCGTGACGCGGCGATCGCCGTGTTCGCAGAGATAAAGCCGGCCCTGGGAGTCGACGAAGAGGCCGTTGGAGCCGGGTTCGTCGCCGGCCTTGCCGCCGCGCGGCTTGTCGCCGGTGTAGCCGGAAGGTCTGAGGAACTCGGACGCGCCCTGGCCGTCTTGCCACCTAATGACGACGTTGTTGGGGATATCGGAAAAGAGTAAGCACTTGCCCGGCTTGTACCAGACCGCACCTTCGGTCCAGATGAAGCCCTCGGCGATTTTTTCGAGCTGGGCATCCTTGGGGACCAGCAAATCGAACCGGGGATCGAGGCGTTCGACCGTGCCGATGATCGCCTTGGCGTCGACCTTTTTGCTCGGGAGCTTTT
>JBAXFO010000922.1:0-2231 GCA_037139885.1 Planctomycetota bacterium | reverse complement strand
TTGCCGGCCTGATGATGTTGGAGCGCCGAACTGAGGGCTTCCGCAAGCGTCGCCATGCTGGACTCGTCGTTGGGGAAAATGTGACATAAGCCATCGTCCGCATGGTAGCCGATTGGTTGTTGCGTGTCTTTGAACAATTGCTCGTGCTTCGCGCTCCAGGCGGAGTGGCGACGTATCGGGCGTGGCGACTGCCCGATATCGTGGCGACGTTTGCCCGCATTCATGTCATTTTGCATGGGAATCCCCGAACGTCCGGAGCGATTCCGTCGCTCTAAGCGAAACGCAGCTTTGGGATTGCGATACGGCGACAAATTCTTGGCACGGCGGTTGCTTACTAAATTTTCATTTGGTCTTGTTCGGACCTCCGCACACCGCGACAAGCGGTGGAGGGGACTTCATGCGAATGCTCCGTTATCTTCGCGCCAATGCATCAAACCTCGTCGTATTCGCGGTTTTGGGACTGATCCTGTATTTGGGCCATCGCTTCGACTGGAAGATTCCCACCTTCACTGCGCCGTCGAACGCCGCGCCGGGGGCCTCCTCGAACGCGGCTCCAACTCCCAAATTGCCGCCGCCTTCGCGGGTCTCCGCCGCTCACGCCCCCGCACCGCCCGTGGAGCCGAAAACCGATCGTATTGAACTGGCGTCGGCCGAGACGATGGCGAAAACGAACATTCAGATGAGGACCGTGCAGTCGGCGCCGTTTCCCGAATATGTCAGCGCCAACGGCAGCATCGATTACGTAAAGACGCGGATGGCTCAGCTTTCCACGCGTGCCCCCGGCGTCGTCTGGCAGGTGCTCGCCAAGGTCGGCGATTCCGTCAAGGAGGGGGATACGCTCGCCATCGTCGAATCGGTGGAAGTCGGTAAAGCCAAAAGCGAGTTTCTTCAGGCCGTCGTGCAGTTCGAGCTCAAAGAGAAGATCCTCAACGTGTCGCGGAATCTCGATTCGACGATCGCCCGGAAGGACATCGTCGAGCTCGAAAGTCGGCTGCGCGAGGCCCGGATTCAGAAGATTAACGCCCAGCAGACGCTCATCAATCTCGGCCTGCCGATCGACATCAAAGACTGCCTCGGCCTCGACGACGATGGTCTGATCCGCAAACTGCACACGCTCGGCCTGCCCAGCGATTGGGCGGTGAAATTCAATCCCTCGGTCACGACGGCGAACCTGGTTCCGCTGAAAGCTCCGTTCGCCGGCACGGTGATCGGCACGGATCTCGTGAAGGGGGAATCGATCAGCCCGGGTCAGGCCAAGATCGTCGTCGCGAATACCGACGCGATGTGGGTCGTGCTCGATGTCGGCATCGAAGATTCGTTTCGCGTGCGGCTCGGCCAAGAGCTCACGTTCCGCCCCGACGGCTATCAAGACGACGACATTGTGAGTACGGTCACGTGGATCAGCTCCGAAGCCGATCCCAAGACGCGACGCGTGCAGGTGCGGGCGGAAGTGAAGAACACGAAGGCGAGCCTGCGTGCGAACACGTTTGGGGCCGGCAAGATCAAGGTGCGCGAACAAGCCAACGCCCTTGCGGTCGCCAACGATGGCGTGCACTGGGATCTCGACGCCAAGTCGCACATGGTCTTCGTTAGCGTCGACAGCAAAACCTTCGAGGCTCGCCGCGTTCGCGTCGGCGCTCGCTCGGAGAAGCTCACCGAAATTCTCGGCGACCTGCGTGCCGGCGATCGCATTGCGGTCGAGGGGAGCTATCTGCTCAAGGCGGAGTTGCTGCGGCAACGGTCCGCGAGCAAGTGACGAATCTCCAAAGTTTTTCGTAAGAAACCGATCTCGTCGTCGATCGATGCGCTGTTGCGTCGATCCACGGAGCGGCGCGCGGCTATCGGGGCAAGCGATTCGCTTGCGACGTTCCGGCAGCGAACCGCTTGCCCCACAGCGGCATTTGGAAGGCTTTCGCTCATGCTCGAATGGCTCATTTCTTGGTCGCTCAGGCATCGCATCATCGTGATGCTTTGCTTCGCGGCCGTGGCGGGCTATGGCGTCTGGTGCGGCACGCATCTGAACACCGACGCCTTTCCCGACACGACGCCGGTGCAGATTCAAATCAACACCGTGGCCACCACCATGGTGCCCGAGGAAATCGAACGGCTCATCACGCTGCCGGTCGAGCTCGCGATGGGGGGCTTGCCGGGGCTTGAAGAGGTGCGTTCGATTTCGAAGGCGGGGCTCTCGCAAGTCATCGTCACGTTCGCCGACGGCACCGACATTTACT
>JBAXFO010000921.1:0-2235 GCA_037139885.1 Planctomycetota bacterium | reverse complement strand
GGCTGGAATAGTGAATCGCGCGCGCGACGAGTTCTTTGCCGCTGCCCGATTCGCCGCGAATGAGGACGGTGGCGTTGGTGCTGGCGACGCGGCCGATCTGCTCTTCGATCTCGTCCATCGGCGCGCTTTCGCCGATCAGTTCGGATTCGACGCGCAGCTGCTCGCGGAGATTTTGGTTCTCTTCGACCAGCGACGACTCGCGGTCCATCTGTGTCGTCACGATGGCCAGCTGCTTGGCGACGGCGACGGTGAATTCCAGATCCTCGGCCCCGAGCGACCGATGGGGATCGGTGCAGTAGAGATGAATCAGCCCCAGGACCTTGGCTTCGTTGAGCACCGGCGCGCAGATTAGACTGGTGGCGCCCAGATGGGTGAGCGATTCACGCTGCCTTAAATAGCGATCGCGGGCGACATCCTCGGCCAAAACCGCCTCGCGCGACGAGATCACTTGATAGCTGACGATCTCGGAAACCGGCGAATAGAATTTCACGCTCGGATCGCGATGCCGATGGGCTGTCACTTCGAGCTTGCGGCCTTCGCGCATCGTAAGAATGGCGCCGACTTCCGCCGGAATCGCTTCGAGCAGGCCATCGAGAACGATGCGCACCAACTCCTCATACGAGGTCGCGCCCGCCATGATGATGGCGAGACGATAGAGCAGCGCGAGGTCTCGGCTGAGGCTGCGGCCAATCTCGGCGTCCGGGGGCGAGGTCAGGTCGTCGGCGTCGTCGTCGGGGACAGGCGTGAGGAACCGCGTCTGCCCCAACCGTTTCTTGATGGAGTATTCTTCGCTGGGGCCATCGTGTTGCGACAGATGGGGAAGATCTTGCAGTTGATCGACGAAGACCAGCGTCGTATGGCCAACCTGAAATTCGTCGGCCGAATTGAGGTCCCATTCCATGATGGGCGAACCTTGCACGCGGGTGCCGTTCAGACTTTTGAGATCGCGGAGCCGCCATTTCCCTTCAGCCATCGCCACTTCGGCGTGCTCGCGCGAACAGAGTTCGTCTTTGAGAACGATGCGGTTCGTGTTGGCGCGACCCAACATGCAGCGTTGGCTCGGGTCGAGGGGAAAAACATCCCCATAGCCGTCGTCACGCCGAATGACCAGAAACGGGCCGGTCGGATTCGCGGTCATGATGCCTCAAGAAAGCCGTCGCTCGCGCGGAGTTCCGAACCACGCGAGGATTTGCCCCTAACTTACTCCGCGTTTGGGGGCATGGGAAGGGAAAAAGCGGCAATTGAGGGACCTGTCGTTGAGCGGCCCAAATGCGCGGCCGCACCCAAGCTCTCGGCGCTCGCTGCTTAGAACGGCAGGCGTCCGAGGAGTTGTTCGAGTTCGGCGACGCGTTGCGGATCGGGGCCGGCGTCGAAGACGATGGGTAAGCGTTCAAGGACGGTGGCCTTGCGGAGTAACGTCAACGTCTTCAATCCGCCAAATTTGGCGAGTTGCCCTAACCCGCGACACTCTCGACCGTCTTACTGCCACGACATTGGGCGCCTGCCGACGCCTTGCAAAACACACGCGAGGCGACCTCGCAAGAAAACGATCGCCGTAAATGATTGCAATCATTCACTTTGAGGAATTCGAAAAGAAGCGTTTGCGACTTAGACCGAAGATTGGCACACCACGTGCTTTTTACAACGAACGAAAAGCCGCTCGATTCGCTCACTATGGGAGAGGTAGTGAAGCAAGTCTGAGCGGCTTTTTCATTTTCGATTCACGTTCTTGACGATCGATCCTCACTCTGCGTCTTTGGGCAGTTCCTTGCTGCAGACGATCGTCAGGTTCATGCCGATCTGCACCGAGACCGAGGTATCGCCGATCTTGATGGCGGTTTTGCCGTTGAGATACCAACCGAGCGAGCCGGTCGAGAACTCTTTCACCTCGGCGATGAGCGGAATGCCATTGACGACGACTTCAACGGCTTTGGCGTTTTCGCGGAACTGTTTACGATTCACGGGACAAACGGTCTTCGCGGCCATGTTCGAAACTCCTTGGGAAACGAGATGAGGCAGATTCTATCGAGCGTCCGCGGCTTTGGTCAGCGACAAATGGGGAACCGCCGAAGATGAGATCAGGTGAGATCCCGGAGCGGATGGTCGTAACGCGATCGACGCTTCCTCTGGCGAAACGACGTCGAGGCTACTGCGTCGTCCAGACTGAATTTTTCGCGTTGCAGGTAGCCCGACGCGTCAGCGAGGGTTGACGGCATCCCTCGCTGACGCGTCGGG
>JBAXFO010000920.1:0-2236 GCA_037139885.1 Planctomycetota bacterium | reverse complement strand
AAGTAGATGAAGGCAATGGCGCTCGGATCGACGTTTGTGCCGGTGAGTGTGCCTGGACGAAGAAGGTCTGGGCCTCGGCAGAATTCAACGGTCGTCAGGAATGCTGCTTGCGGAATATCCATTGCCTTCGTTCCTTTCAAAAGCTCAGACGTTCCGAGGAGTCGGCCAGTTGTTCGCTTGTCCGTTTCGTGTAACGTGCCGTCGTGTTCAAGTTCTCGTGCCCAAGAATCTGGGCCAGACCCACGAGGTCATTCGAGTTATCCGCCAGGAATTGATGGGCCATCGTGTGGCGAAGAAGATGGGGATGAATCTTGACGCCGGTGATGGCCGAGTATTTGTCGCACAAGGCTCGGACGCCACGATCCGTCAGCGGCCCTCGCTCGCCAACGAACACTTTGTCAACCTGCACCGGAGGTCGAGTTTCGAGATACGCCTGAATCGCCCGCCGAGCCGGAAGCGGCAACGGCACCGATCTCTGCTTGTTTCCCTTGCCGTGCTTGAAGATGGCGCTGCCGCTGCGTTCGCTCAAGCGCAGGTCGGTGAGTTCGAGTTCGACCAGATCGCCAATTCGACAGCCGGTCCACAAGAACAGAGAGAAGATCGCCGCCGCTCGGATATCTTGGCGCAGTTCGACCTCTCGGAGAAGGCGACGGACCTGGCTACGGTCGAGGCCCTTGGGTGCGAGCAACTGACGCCGAAGCTCTTTCACCTTGCTGGCTGGATTCGTCTGGACCTTCCCCTGCTCGACGAGCCAATTGAAATAACGCCGCAAGGTCACGACCGCACGATTGACGCTGGCGACAGCTTGGCCTTGCTCTCGACGCAAGTTGTCCCGAAAGTCGATGATGTCCCTCGCTGTGACCCGCCCGACGATAAACCGCTCGTGATTGGCCGTGGCGAACCAACGAGCGAACTTGCGAACGTCCTGGATGAACGCTCGCCGAGTGTGAATCGAGAAATCATGACCGTCGAGGAACCCCAGGAAGAGAGAGCCTTCCTTGGTCCCGACCGGAATGGCTTGAAAAACACTATCGCCCGAATTCTTCATCGCTTATCTCCACAAAGTAGACACAAATTCGACACCAAAGGAGCCTATCTGGGTTGATAATGGCACTTATCGCCCGACATTATCCGCCGTATTCTGACGGCGAATCGCCAAGAAAACGGCTCGCACAAGTTCGCCTCCGTCGATCCCGGAAACGCCGTTTGGGTACATCGTCTTAGTGACTTCATCGACCTGGGAAGCCGTTACGGTCAGGCCGAGGGAGGCCAGGCCGTCGATCAATGCGATGATGTCCTTATCCTTCTTTGGCTTGGTGGACTTCCTGGCCGAGATCGGGATGCTGGTCGGTCGCCGAGCATAGAAGAGGATCGGCTTACCATCGACGCCGCAGTTCCTCCTACGAACTTCAAGGCAGACGACCTGTTGCTCCTCGGTGTAGACCGGTCGCCTCGTGGATACGTCGTATTGTGGAAACGGGAACGCCTTGCCTTGCAATTGGTAAAACCTTGCACGAGACAGCCCGCACATACGAGCCATTTCCGCCACCGTAACGATGGCTTTCGTTTCGATCATTCGACACTCCTTCTACGGCAATTGGACAGACCTTCAACCACGATTCGACAGATGTTCACGGCCCTGGACGGTTAATTCCCGTCGCCCTTGATCGTCCTTGGAAATCAATCCGAGGCGGATCAGGATCGGCTCTGTGATTTGCGAGACGGTGCGAGAAGGGAGGCCGAGCAACGAGGCGATGACGTTCAAGCGGCACGGCCCCTCGGTCATGATGTCGAGGTACTGTTGCTCGGTCGGACCAAGACCGAGGCCATCGATCTGTTCGAGAAGGCACGCTCGTTCAAGATGTTCCGTGGTGATTTTTCGGTTGCCCTCGGATCGACAGACACGACGGCACGATTGGAGCATCCGCAGCGCCAGGCGAGGCGTTCCACGAGATCGTTGGGCGATCTCCGGCAAGACCGAATCGTCCACCGCCCATTCCAAAGCGTGGCTTCGATGGCGAAGGATCATCGAGAGTTCTTCCGGCGAATAAAACTGGAACCGAAGAACGAGTTTCATTCGATCCCGGAGCGGCTGGAGCAAACAGAATTCGTCGGTCGTTGAGAGAAGTAACGAGAACTGCGCAATCGGAATACCTTGCGGCACTCGTCCCGATTTTCTCGATTGAATGAACACTTTTCGCTGATCGAGGGCGAGGTACAACGCCGTCTGATACTC
>JBAXFO010000919.1:0-2239 GCA_037139885.1 Planctomycetota bacterium | reverse complement strand
CAGTCTGTCGCTGCGGCTGTGCATCATCGTCCTCCTCGGCTATGTCGGCTTGATCGGCCTGACGGTCTTTGGCTTCACGACGTCGCCGACCGGCTTCATCCCCGAACAGGATCAGGGCTACCTGCTCTGCAACGTGACGCTGCCCGATTCGGCGTCGGTCCAGCGAACGTCGGCTCTCAGCCGGCAGCTCGAGGAGATCGCCCTCAAGACGCCGGGCGTGCGCAAAACGATGAGCGTGGCCGGGTTCTCGGCCTTCTTTCAATGCGACTCGTCGAACTGGGGCACGATCTTCATCATCCTCGACGATTTCGACAAGCGCACAACTCCCGAGACGCAAGCCGCGTACATCGCCAAGAAGCTCAACATCGAGTTTCATCAGAAAGTCCTCGGCTGCCAGGCGCCCGTCTTCGGTGCGCCGCCGGTGCCGGGATTAGGGCAATCGGGAGGCTTCCAGCTGCAAATCGAAGACCGCACGGGGCTGGGTTTGCAAGCGCTGCAAGACGCGACCGAGACGATCGTCCGCCAGGCCAACGCCCAACCGGGGCTGGCGAACGTCTTCACCACCTTCACCGCGAACACGCCGCAGCTTTACATCGACATCGACCGCGAGAAGGTGAAGCAGATGGGCGTGTCGCTGAGCGATGTTTTCAACACGCTGAACGCGAACATGGGCTCGGTTTATGTGAACCAGTTCAACGAGTTTGGCCGCATCTGGCAGGTGAACGTTCAGGCCGAGGGCAAATTCCGTACGGACGTCACCGATTTGGGCTTGCTGTATGTCCGCAACAAACAAGGCGATTCCGTGCCGTTGTCGTCGCTGGTTCAGCCGCAGAACGCAGCCGGTCCGGTGTTCGTGATGCGTTACAACGATCTCAACTCTTCGGCGGTGAACGGCGGCACGATGCCGGGCTTCAGCTCGGGCCAGGCGATTTCGGTCATGGAGGATCTGTGCCGTAAAAATCTCCCCGACGGCATGGACTACGAATGGACGAACATCAGCTATCAAGAAGTGACCGCGGGGAATTCGGGCATCCTCATTTTCGGCCTGGGCGTCGTGCTGATCTTTCTGGTGCTGGCGGCCCTTTATGAAAACTGGGGGCTGCCGCTGGCGATCATTCTGGTGGTGCCGATGTGTTTGCTGTCGTCGATCGCGGGGCTGGTGTGGATCGCCCGCAAGCCGATCGACATCTTCAGTCAGATCGGGTTCGTCGTTCTCGTGGCGATGGCGGCCAAGAACGCGATCCTCATCGTCGCCTATGCCCGCGACAAACGAGCCGAAGGCATGACGCGGCGGGAGGCGGTTCTCGAAGCGTGCCGGCTCCGCTTACGCCCCATTCTCATGACGTCGTTCGCGTTCATTCTCGGCGTCTTCCCGCTCGTGAGCGCGACGGGGGCGGGCTGGGAAATGCAGCGTTCGCTGGGCACCGCGGTCTTCAGCGGCATGATCGGCGTCACGTTCTTCGGGATCTTCTTGACGCCGGTGTTTTACTATGTCGTCACCTGGCTCGAGGGGGGCGATGAAGCGGTTCCCGCGGCCCCGCCCGTGCAATAACACAGCGCCTTTCATGGGGGGCTGGCATCGAGATTGGGGATGCGTATGCCTGCGTTTGCAAAGTGGATTCACGCCCTGCCGCGGCCGTTGGTGCGCGGCCTACGCAATTCCTGGCTCGGGCTGCTCGATCTTCGCGACACGATGATGGGCGTCAAGGACGAGCTGACGCCCCCGCGCCGGCTCCACCATGTCGGCGGCGGCGACTACAAGAGAACCGGCCTCGAATTTTTTAGCCACTTTCAAAAGGTCGCCGATCTCAAACCCGGCGAGCGAATCCTCGATATCGGCTGCGGCACAGGCCGCATGGCGTTGCCGTTCCTGACCTATCTCGACGCGTCCGGATCGTATGTGGGCTTCGACATCACGCCGGGCGCCATCGCCTGGTGTCAGAGCCGCATCCAGGCCCGGCATCCCCATTTCACATTCGTCCATGCCGACATTTACAACCTCGAATACAACCCGCAGGGGAAAGTGCAGGCGGCGGCGTTCCGCTTTCCCTGCGGCGACGAAAGCGTCGACTTCGCCTTCGCCACGTCGGTCTTCACGCACTTGCGGACAGCCGACGTCCAACGATACTTCGCCGAAATTCGCCGCACGCTCGCCCCCGCGGGCCGGGCTTTCTTGACGTTTTTCCTGCTCGACGACACCGCCCGCCGCTGCATGACGCAGCCTGCGTCGGTGCACAAT
>JBAXFO010000918.1:0-2240 GCA_037139885.1 Planctomycetota bacterium | reverse complement strand
ACAAGCTCAAGCTGAAAATGCTCAACGATCTCGTCGAGACGATCTTCACCTACAAGCAAGGCATCCTCAAACTCGAAACGACGGCCGCCAAAGCGATCGAAACCTTGCAAGTGGAAAAGAGCCCGGTGAAGAAAAAGATCGACATCATTTCGCTCGAAGGCGACATGAAAGGCGCTCTCGATAAGTTCAAGAGCGACGTGAAAGCGTTCACCGCGGAAGAGAAACACTTCAAGGCCCTCGCCAAGACCGAAGCGCTGACGAAATCGATGCAGGCCTACTCGAAAGCCGCTGCCCGGACCGAAGTGAAAGCCGCCCTCGTCGCCCTCGATCAGTTCTTCGTCGCCATCGGCGAGATGAACAAAGTCCTCAACAGCATCGACCGCGTCAAACCCACGCCCCCCGCCGCCTACAAACAAGCCATGGTCAGCTTCTGCAAGGCGCTCGACACCATCAAAAAACAACGCGGCGAAGTGTCCCACAAAAACCTGAAAGCGCTTGAGGCCGAAGGGGTGGCGTAAGCCGCCTTAGCCCAATACTCAGAGACGCTCAACAGAAATGTTTACGCTCCGCCCTCCCCCAGCGGAACGTCGGCAACCAACGGCCTTCTTGCGTTCAATATCCGCAACTGACCTTCCATAGGGCCACCGTGTCCCATTTGCTTGGTGAAGTTCAAAAGGCGCCAAAAGGGGTCGGGATTGAACGCCATGAAGTTACGCCGCATCTCTTTTCGCCAATAGTCGTTTTCGGAGAACTTCGCGGGGTTCGTTGAGGCGATCGTACTCTTTTGGGCGTCGTTTGACTGCGCGGGGAGTCCAAAAGAGGGAGTTCAAACCGTTCGCTATAATGCATTGTGAAGGCGTGGGAGAGCCCCGTGCGCGTGTGAAATCGGCGAGAAAAGAGCAGCGACCAGCTGCGTCCCATTTTTCTGCCTGAAGTCCTGATTGCTTTTAGGGCGAGCTTCGAATGAGGCTGTCAGAACACGTTGCCCGCCGTATAATCACTCTTGGAAGACTGTCCTACTGAAAACACCAGGAGTCCGCGATGGCCATTACGGTGGGTTTCGTCAGTGAAAAAGGTGGCGTTGGAAAGACTACCGCCTGTTACCACATCGCTTATGGCCTGCACCATCATGAGGATAAGCGGGTTTTGGTTGTCGATACCGATTACCAGCGAGGTGGGATCACGTGCCGGATCGTCCCGGCTCTTCTTGAACATTTTCGGAGCGGATCGTTGCCGGGAGTTACGCTGTACGACAAGTTTCAGCAACTCTACAGCGGCGTTCAGCTGACACCCAACGTAGATATCCGAAATAGCCCAGAGGGCGTGGACCTCATGCCCGCAGATCCCCGTCTTTCCCATGTTTCCGTGGACAAGCTGCCGTCGACGAACAACATTCGCGAGAATAATCGCCGGCTATGGACGCATCTCAAGGTTCTGCAAGTGGTTTTGGAGCCGCTTCAGGACGAATACGACTACATTTTGGTCGATTCGCACCCGGAGTTGTCCGACCTCCTTCGCACGGTCGTCTACGCTAGCGATTTCTGCGTTTCTCCGGTAAAATTCGATCTGCAATCGACAGTTGGCGTCCCTTCTGCTATTCAGGCGATGAACGAGGTGAACGACGACATGCAGATGATTGGGCAAGCGCTTGGGGACACGGACGGTTTCACACCGACAGTCTTCAAGGGAGCGATGGGAATGATGGCCCGAGAATGGGGCTCTGGCCTTAAGAACTCGGAAATGCGACAGTATCGTCGCCTCGAACGATCCTGCGGCGTTTTTGAAAGCTACATCACAGAAGGGGATGGCTTGCGGCTGGCCTCTGAAAATCGGTGCTCCGTTCACGAGATCAAGGGTGCCAATGCCGAGAAGCAATCTCAGCAGTTCCGGGCAATGACAAGGGAGTTTATTCAACGATGCACTCCATAAATGGAAACGATATTGATGTTCGTATCATGGTGCGATGGATCGGCAGCGACGGTCTGAAAGCTGCTCTCACAGCGAGTCGCCGTTGTTCTATAAAAGTGCTCCGATCCCTGGCAGAAGGACTAGGGATCGCTTTGAACAAGGAGTTGAGCCGCCAGCAGCTCATCACTGATATCGTGACAGTTGCGAGTAAACGGATCGACAAGAGCCTTGAGTCTCTGATGCAACTCAGTCAGGACGAACTTGAGAACTACTTTCACGACATCGAGGTTGAGTCGAAGGAACTTCTAGAACTCCTGAAAGAACTAGAAATT
>JBAXFO010000917.1:0-2243 GCA_037139885.1 Planctomycetota bacterium | reverse complement strand
GCTACAGCGACGTGCCTGCTAATCAGTGGCGAGGACATGGATCTCACGTTGTTCATCAAGGACGATATCCAGATCTCGAAGAACCGTATCGGCTTCGCGCCGATGACGAACTTCTGGTACGAGGATACTCAGATCTGCGTGCAAGAAGGCATCGTCGCTTACCACCCTGAGTGGACAAGCGCTGGCGCTGAGCAGCCGCTGAACGTGATCGCTGGCAAGGTGTACGTCGAGTACCGCGAGTGGCTGTCTGAACTGGCCGACGAGGTCAATTCGATCAGCGACGTAGCCGATCTCGACCAGATCAAGGGCCAACTTGACCCTGACAATCCCTTGAAGTGGGGCGTTTACAAAGCTCTCTCCAACAGCAACGGCACGGTTGTGAAGTACACCGCTGTTGCTGACCCTGAGAAGTATGACGAGGAAGGCCGACCACTTGGTCCGGACCTCAACAATTGGGTGCAGGTGCTTGAGCGCATCAAGGGCCGCGACGATATGTATAACCTCGTTCCGATGACGTTCGACCGCGGGGTGCAAAACCTGTGGGCCGCGCACATCGGTGGCGAGTCGAACGAGTACGCCAATAACTGGAAGGCTGGGTTCTTTGCCGTGAAGGCGCACCCGGTTGCCAAGGTTGTTGGTGAAGGCGTTCTTATCGACGGAGTGCTGGGCAACGAGGTTACTGACCCCGTGCTCGCCACGCTGTCCGACGACCCGAACGCGACCAACACGCAGTACACGCGTCTGACAGTCACATCGGGCAACGGTTACTTTATCACCAACGACGTTCGCCCCGGCGACGTTGTTCGTTATAACTACACCGTCGACGGCTTCGGTGAAGAGCAGTACGAAGAGTACGTTGTAGACGAGGTTGTTTCAGAATCGACACTGTTGCTGTACTCGGGCGGCGACTTCGCCGTGACCGTGCCGCTGCGCGTTGAGATCTATCACAACCGCAACCGCAACGAAGTTGTTGAAGACATTGTGCAACAAGCCGGTTCGCTATCGAACCGTCGCGTGTGTGCCGTGTGGCCTGATCAGGTAGCCGAGGCAGGCACTGTTCAGCCCGGTTTCTATCTCGCTGCAGCTTTGGCAGGACTCGTCTCTGGCGTTGTCCCGCATCAGCCGCTGACCAGCGTGGAAGTGGCCGGATTCGATGACTACAGTCGGTCCTACAAGTACTTCAATGAGACCCAACTGAACCGGCTGGCCGAGGCTGGCGTGTGGATTGTCACGGAAGACCGTGACGGCACGCCGTTCACGCGGCACGCGCTGACAACGGACAACCTCGACCTGAATCGTCGGGAAGAGATGATCCGCCGCAACGTGGACTCGATTTCGTACTTGTTCCTGCGGCGCCTGCGGCCGTACATCGGGCGGACAAATGCTACGCAGTCGATGGTTGGATTAATAAAGTACGAAATTGAAGAGATGATCCGGTTTCTAAAAAGTAACGGTTTTACTCAAGAACTGGGGTCACAATTGAGCGATGGTACGATTCGCGTTCTGCGCATCCACCCGCTGCTCAAGGACCGAATTGAGATTGTGCTCGACATTGTTGTTCCGGCTCCGCTAAACAACATTGAACTGCATTTGGTCGTCTAAGCAAAGCATTTAAATCACAGTTAACACTAGGAGATACCTAATATGGCATCTGTTTTTGGCGGAGCGGGGGGCGGAGCCCCACAGACGATCCTCGGTGTAATCAAAGCCGAAGACGTCCATCTGAAGTTGAATGGTGCTGACGCGATTGGCGCGATCGTGCAGCAAGCAGAGTGGTCGTTAGAACGCACTGTAAACATGATGTACGAAGTTGGCACGCAGAATGTGTACTACGTTGGCGATCGACGCAAGGGTCAAGCGAAGTTTAGCCGTGTAGTTGGCGGGTCGATGGACTTTAAGGCTATCGTGAAGTTCTACGGTGATCTTTGCAAATCTGCTTCTAACTCTATGGAGTTGGTAGTTGGTGCGTCGTCGTGCGCCGCCGTCGGCCCCGGTGGTGCCGCTGTAGGTGGCGGTACAATTAGTTACAAGATGCTCGGCGTGACGCTGACAAGCATCGGAGCGTCAGTAACAGCGAATGACATCGTTGTCACTGAGAACATGAATTTCATGTTCGTGGACATGGAGTACACCTGATCGTTGACGGTCACAATTAAGTCAGAACCAAAAGCGGCGGTTGCACAAAATGCGACCGCCGCTTAAGGTATTGGGCAGTAACGCCCGGGGCTTCGGCCCGTAACCAC
>JBAXFO010000916.1:0-2248 GCA_037139885.1 Planctomycetota bacterium | reverse complement strand
TCTTCATGTTTGATTTTTATCCGCTTTACGAAGAAAACTTCGCTCAGGTGCAGCTCGTGCTTTTCATGCTCGGCATGGGGGCGACGCTGACGCTCGACGATTTCACCCATGTCTTTCGGCAGCCGCGGTCGTTGATCGTGGCTTATCTCGGGCAGATTGTCGCGTCGCCGCTCATCGCGCTGGCGATCAATCATCTGTTCGGGCTGTCGGGCGGCATCGCCTTGGGATTGATCCTGACGTCGGCGATGCCGGGAGGGGCGTTGGCGAAGGCGTTTGTCTTTCTCGCCCGCGGCAACGCGCCGCTGGCGATTTCGCTCACCGTGTTGTCGACGGTGACGTCGATCGTCACCGTGCCGCTCACGCTCGCCGTTTTTGCGCGCGAGTACATTCCCGAAAACTTCGAGATGCCGGCTCCGGCGATCGTGCGCGATGTCGCCTGCTTTGTCTTGGCCCCGGTCGCGGCGGGCATGTACCTCGGATCCCTGAAGCCGGAACAGCGCAAGACGATGAGTCGCTGGTTCATTCGCGTCGGTTTCGTCGTCGTGGTTGCGATGTTCGTTTGTGCGTTGGGGAGCCGGCGGATCAAGCCGGGGCAGCATGGCTGGATGGTGCCGCTGGCGATCATCCTTTTCTCGCTGGTGTGCATGCAGGTCAACATGCTGCCGTTTCGGATTTTCGGTTGGTCGCGGGCCGATAAAGTGACGGCGGGCATCGAGATCAGCATGCGGAATATGAACCTGGCTCTCTTGCTCAAGGCGAGCCTGTTTCCCGAGCGGGGGCCGACGGATGTGGCCGACTTGGCGCCGGAAGTGATGTTTGTGATTCTGTTTTACGCAGGGGCGGCGCTCGGCACGGGGCTGCCGTTGGCGCTGAACTTCCTGCGGCTGGCTCGGCGCGATGACCGCCTGGCGGCGGCGCGGGGCAAGTGACGCGGGCTAACCGGCGGACTCTTCAGCGATGAGGGCGGCGTTCGAGGCGAGCTCTTCGACGATGTGTTCGTTGAGACGAGCCGTGACGTATTTGGCGGCGACGTTCAGGGCGTTACCGATGGCCCGGTCGCTCGATGAGCCATGGCAGATGATGCAGATGCCGTCGATGCCGAGCAGCGGGGCGCCGCCCAGTTCGTGGTAGTCGTAGCGCTTCACGAGATTTTGCAGAGCGACCTGGCCCAGCTGCTTCTCGTTTTGCAGCGTGCCCATCAGTTCTTTGCCGGTCATCTTCATGATGAATTCGAAGACGCCTTCGCAGACCTTGAGGACGACATTGCCCACGAAGCCATCGGTGACGACGACATCGCACACGCCGCGATGAATGTCGCGGCCCTCGATGTTGCCGATGAACGAATCTTTGAAATGGCTCTGGGCGAAGAGGGCGTGGGTGTCTTTCGCGAGATCGTGGCCCTTGGCGTCTTCCGTGCCGACATTCATCAGGCCGATCTTCGGCTGTTCTTTCTTGAGAATGTATTTGGCGAAGATGGCGCCCATGAGGCCATACTGGAAGAGGTGCTCGGGCTTGGGGCTGATGTTGGCGCCCACGTCGAGAATGATGGTGTGCCCGTTGATCGTCGGCATGACGGCCGCGATGCCGGGGCGGCGCACGTTCTTCAAGAAGAGCTTGAGACGAAAACCGCCGGCCACCATGGCGCCGGTGTTGCCGGCGGAAACGATGGCGTCGACCTTGCGTTCGGCCAACAGCTGCCAGCACCGGCTGATGGAATTGTCAGGCTTGCGACGCAGCGCGACGATCGGCGATTCGTCCATGCCGATGACTTGCGTGCAATGGAGAATCTCAAGGCGCGCACGCAGATCGCCCACATCGACCAGGAACGGTTCGATTTGCGCCTGATCGCCGACAAGGACGACGGTCATGTCCGGATTGGCGGCAGCAGCCTTGACGGCGCCGGCGACAATCGGACCCGGGGCGTGGTCGCCCCCCATGGCGTCGAGAGCGACTCGCATCCTTGCTTACTCCTCTTCCGCGGCCTCGACCTGAGCGACTTCGCGGTTCTGGATGTTCGACCAGCCACAATTCCAGCAGGAAATATGGGGCTGAATCGCATGTCCGCAGCGCGTGCAGAAGGAAACTTGAATCGGGGTCTTGTGATGGTGACTACGGCGATTGCCTTGCCGGGCTCGCGACGTACGTCTCTTCGGAACTGCCATGGCGAACGCTCACTTTCCGGTCGAGAACTTCCAAAGGCTGTTATTGTGGGGAGAAGCATGCCGATCGTCAAGCCGCTCGGGGCGGA
>JBAXFO010000915.1:0-2256 GCA_037139885.1 Planctomycetota bacterium | reverse complement strand
TCGACCGCTTCGACGCCCTCCTCGACGGCCTCGCCGCCGGCCTCAACGACGCCATTGCCGACGCCGTCCGCGACGGCACGCGTCTCGCCCTGAAAGACGCCGTGATCGAGATCCTGACCGACCCGACGCTGCGGACGAAGCTGCGCCAGGCCGCGGCGCCCGAGGTGAATGTGACGGCGCAGAAGCCTGGCTTTTGGGCGTCCATGAAAGCACGCATTTCGGCAGTGGGCCACGCCATCAAGAATGCGGCGGCGGCATCGATCGCGACGGCGGCGACTGTCGCTCATTCCGCTGTTGCGGCGGTCCGGGATCCGTCACTGGTGGCGATGTTGTTCGCCAACCTCAAGCGACTGTTCTGGATCGGCGTCAGCGCCGGCTTCGCGTTCGCGGTCGTCAGTTACTTCGCACCGCACGCCGTGTCTGCGGCCCTTTCGGGGGCTGCGGGCGCCGTGGCCGTGATTGCGCTTCGAGCCGGCAACTGGACTCGTCGCGCCGTTCAAACCGTCGCGTTGTCGTAGCTGACGTTTGAGATCGCCAGCTCTCCGACATGATCCGCCAGCGGCCAGTCGCTCGCCTCGCGAGCCAGCCTGCGCGTTGATTGGATCTCTCGGAAGAGCCCGATCTCCTCCGCAACAACAACCGCCCGAGGTAAGTGACTCTGATGTCAAAGCTCATTCTCATGGACCAACTGCACATCGATTTTCTCGTTTCCAACGGACGTTCCACCCGCCAGATTGATGCGGCAGTTCGGCTCATCCGACAACGGCGGCTTCTCGCAGATATCCAAAAGGCGATTCGCGCGGTCGTTCGACACCGGAACGCTTTGCGGCATGTCGTTGCCCGCGTGACGCGGTAACGGCATGGCTTAATGGAGCGGGCAAGGACGCCCTCCTCCATTCCCCGCTCATCATCCTTGTCGTCCTTGTCAACCTTGGAATTGAATTGAAGCGATCGGAAAAAATGCGATGATGATTCGGCAAAGTTAACCGACCGGCCGAGAATTTATGGCGACAATAACTCTGAAACATGCCGACTTTCGAGAAATGAACCTGAAGTCATTCTTGAAGCAGTTTCCTCATTGGAAGGACCGGCTGACGAGCGATAGTCCGACCTACAGCATTCCTGCGCCCGCCATCCAACCGTTGAGCACTGCACGGCGGCGGCGAAAAGCCCTTTTCTCAGAATCTGAATCGTCCGCCGAACTGGCCTTCACGAAGTTTTGTGAAGAATCCAATTTGCTGGGATTCTGGAACGGTGCTCCGATCTGCCTACCCGTCGCTTCGGCGAAAGAGCCCACGGTACGCCGCGAATGCCTTGAACTGATGGGCCTAACGACGAGGCAAATCGGCGAGGTGAATGCGGGCCTTGACGACCTCCGCCCCATGAGGCAACGGATCAAAGGCGTCATGGGATGGCTGTTGACGGATCCGGGTTTTCTCGACGAAACGCAGGGACTCAAGCAACGGTGGAAGATTCTTCCTATCGGGGAACGGGTCCTCCCGCTCCAGCGTCCACGTCCCGTCGGCGCGCAACCGCCCACCGCGAAAGCGGCCGATCCCGCGCTCGCAACATTCACTCGGGATCTAAATGCTTTTCTGGACAAGTGGGGATTGACGCAGATGGTCACTTGGGAATTGCCCGAGCCTCAAGGGCCGCTGGTTCCCAATCCTCTCCCGCCAAGTGCGCCAGCCACGCCCGCTCACGGGATCCACGTGTTCATACCTGTTCATTACCACTTTCAACAGAACGACGATCTCATCCGGAAAATTGAAGGTTTCCAGCAACAACTCGCCTCCGAACTGCAGATTCCGAGCAGCTTCGCGGGACTCGCCCATCCCGAGGCGTATGCTCGAATTTTTGACGTACTCCACATTGAGCGATCCATTATCTCACGACTGCCCAACGGCATGACTCCTCGCGGAGACATGGGCACCGTTGAAGAGGCCATCTGCCGAGTCCTGGAAACCACGCTCTCTGTCGTAAGGCAGGCCCGAAAAGCGATTTCGTTGCTCCGGCGCGGCCTGAGGGACAAGGTGTCCTGGCTTAAGCCTCGTGTTCGTTGACACATCGTCCGGTCAAGACGGTATCGATAATCTTTTTTCCATCCCGCGTACTTTCATCGTGCGTCACCAAGATGAAGGCGTCACGTCGAGGGGCCGGTCGGACCGTGCACTTCGGCGTGCCGTTGAGCTTAATGCGGATTCTGTCTAGCGACAACTGTTTGCCCCGTCTGACGACAATTAGATTTCCCGTCGC
>JBAXFO010000914.1:0-2257 GCA_037139885.1 Planctomycetota bacterium | reverse complement strand
TCCCGAGGACCGCGTGCTGATCATTTACATTGACGCCGATGCTTGCCCCGTCAAAGACGAGGTCTACAAAGTCGCCGATCGCTATCAAATGCGCGTCGTCGTCGTCGCGAAATCGACGATGTGGACCCCGGCCAACGGACGCGTCGAGATGGTCGTGCGCCCCGGTTTCGGCGATGTCGACGACTGGATCGCCGAGCAGATCGGCCCGCGCGACATCGTCATCACCACCGATATCCCGCTGGCCGCCCGATGCCTGGCGAAGAACGCGCTCGCTCTCAGCCCCAAGGGCGAGCCCTTCACCGAGAGCGATATCGGCTCGGCGTTGGCGTTGCGGGAGATCCGCGATCAGATGCGGCAGCAAGGCGTGCGAACCGGCGGACCGGCCCCGATGGCGGCGAAAAACCGGTCGCGGTTCTTGGCGAAACTCGACGATATGGTGAACGCGATTCGGCGCGGATGAGCCGCGGCGGACCCACGAGCGAATTCATGAAGTTCTTCTTCTTCCATCTGATGTCGTGGCCCTATCTGCCCGACGCCTTCGACCGCGATCACGACTCGGCCTGGGTCTGGATTCCGAACGCACTCTACGACCCCGAACGCGGAGCCGATCTTTATCGCGAATATTTGGACACGCTCGCCTACGCGGAAGAGGTGGGCTTCGATGGCGTCTGCGTCAACGAGCATCATCAAACCGCCTACGGACTCATGCCGTCGCCCAATTTGATCGCGGCCGCTTTGACCCAGCGGACATCGCGGGTCAAGATCGCCGTCATCGGCAACGCCTTGCCGCTTTACAATCCGCCGCAGCGCGTCGCCGAAGAATTCGCGATGCTCGACAATCTCAGTCGCGGGCGACTCATCGCCGGCATGGTCGTCGGCGGCGGCCCCGAATATTTCGCCTTCGGCATCGATCCGACCACGGCTCGCGAGAAGTTTCGCGAGGCCCTCGATCTGATTTTGCAAGCGTGGACGCAGCCCGGGCCGTTCGAGTGGAATTCCAAGCATTACTTTTACCGCTACGTCAATCCCTGGCCCCGGCCTCTGCAGCAGCCGCATCCGCCGATCTGGATTCCCGGCGTCGGCAGCAAGGAGACGATCGATTTCGTCGCCCAGCGGCGTTTCTGCTACATGGGCGTGCCGTACTTTCACATCGATGTCTTTCGCCGGGTCTTCGCTCAATTTCGCGAGGCCTGCGCCAAGGCGGGCTACACGGCTCAGCCCGAACAAATGGGCTGGGGCATTCCGGTTTACGTCGCCGAGACCGATCGGCAGGCGCGCGCAGAATTCGAACCGCACCTTTGGTACTTCGTCCGCAATTTGCTCAAGAACATTGGCCTCGCGCCGCCGGGATATACGTCGCCGACGTCCGCCGTCGCGCTTCTCAAGCAGCAAAAGTCGTTTCTCGCCGCCCAGACGACGTGGGACGAAATCGAAAACGGCGTCTTCGCCATCGTCGGCAGTCCGGACACAGTCCGGCAGAAACTGGAGCATTATCAAAAAGAACTCGGGGCGGGAAACATCCTGACGGGCTGCCAGGTGGGGTCGTTGCCGCACGACCTGGCCCGCAAGAGCATGACGCTTTTGGCCCGCGAAGTCTTGCCCAAGCTTCGAACGCCGGCAACATGACGCGACACGGGCTATTTGGTCATTTGGCCTTCATCTGCTATCTTTCTCACATGGCCACCGACAAGAAAGCCAAGAAGAAATCCGACAAGGATAAAGATGCGGACGGCGCGATCATCGCGAACATTTGTCGCAATCGCCGGGCCACGCACGAATACGCCATTGTCGAATCGCTGGAATGCGGCATCGTGCTCACGGGCACGGAAGTGAAAAGTCTGCGCGAGCATGCCGCCAATCTGGATGACTCGTACGCCCGCATCGAGGACGGCGAAGTTTGGCTGTACGGGACCGACATTCCCGAATATACAATGGCCAAGCAGTTCAACCACAAGGCCAAACGCCCGCGCAAGCTGCTGTTGCACAAACGCGAAATCGACAAATTCGCCGGCAAAGCGACGGAGAAGGGCTTCACGCTCGTGCCGCTGAGCATGTATTTCAAAGACGGCCGCGCCAAGGTGCAACTCGCCGTCGCCCGCGGCAAAAACCTCTACGACAAACGCCAGGCCCTCAAAACCGCCGACGCCGAACGCGAGCTCCGCAAAGCGAACCGCCGCCGCTAGGAGCCGCCGGGCTTGTCCCGGCGGGATAAACCGTTTCACCCGGCGGGGATAAACCCGCCGGCTCGCTTTACGTC
>JBAXFO010000913.1:0-2262 GCA_037139885.1 Planctomycetota bacterium | reverse complement strand
GGCTTTGGATTGGAACCGCCAAGACGCCAAGGACGCCAAGAGTCTCTCGGGACCAATGCCGTTTTATGCATCGAACCGTGCTCGAAACGTCGTCGTCTGATCGGCGACTCTTGGCGTCCTTGGCGTCTTGGCGGTTCGATCGCATTGAGAATGTCTACGATTCCCGCTCGCCGATGCTATAATCGGCCTCCATGAGCACCCTACGCCCGCACATCGGCCTTTTCGGCGGCACGATGATCATCGTTGGCTCGATGATCGGTTCGGCCATTTTCTTGACGCCCTCCACCATGGCCGCCCACGTCCCTTCGCCGGGATTGCTCATCGGCCTCTGGATCGTCGGCGGCCTTTTGACGATCGTCGGCGCTCTCTGCTACGGCGAACTCGCCGCGATGGCGCCGCATGCGGGGGGCCAGTACGTTTACCTGCGTGAGGCGTTCGGCCCCTTGTGCGGCTTTCTCTACGGCTGGACGCTGTTCCTCGTCATCCAAACCGGCTTCAATGCCGCGGTGTCGATCGCGTTCGCGAAGTATCTCGGCGTCTTCTTGCCCTTTCTCGGCGAGGCGAACGTGCTCGTGCATGTGCCGCTGGGCGAGATGTCGACGCTCGAAGGACTGCCGAAATTTCTGCAAGCGCTCGAAATCAACACCGCCCAGCTCGTCGCGTGCGGGGTCATCGTGTTGCTCACCGGCGTCAACATGCTCGGCGTCCGCGAAGGGTCGATCGTGCAGAATATTTTGACCACGCTCAAAATCGGCGGCCTCGCGGCTTTGATCCTCGCGGGCGTCACGCACGTCGGCCCGGGAATCGACAACTTCACGCCCCTGCTGCCGCCGGCGGAACTCTGGCAGGCGGGATTTCTCGCGGGCGTCGCGGTGGCGTTTTCGCAGGCTTTGTTCGCGTACGACGCCTGGAACACGGCCACGTTCGTCGCCGAGGAAGTGAAGAATCCGCAGGTCAATCTCCCCAGGGCTCTTCTCCTGGGCACGGGGGGCGTGACTCTGCTTTATGTGCTGACGGTGATGGCGTACATGTCCGTCGTGCCGGTGGCGGAGATGGGGGCGATTCCCGAGAACCGGATCGCCCAGGTCGCCGCCACGCGTTTCTTCGGCCCGATGGGCGTCAATCTGGTGATCGTCGCGATTCTGGTGTCGACCTTCGGCTGCGTCAACGGCTTGATCCTCGGCGGCGCCCGCGTCATCTTCGCGATGGCCCGCGAGGGACTCTTCTTCCGCTCCTGCGCCACGCTCCGCGCCAAAACCGGTTCGCCCGTGATGGCCCTCATCTTCCAGGGAGTCTGGTCGTGCGTCCTCACCTTGACCGGCTCTTACAACGACCTCCTGACCTACACGACCTTCGCCTCCGTTCTCTTCGGGGCTCTCACCGTGCTCGGCCTATTTCGTCTGCGGCGAACGCAACCCGACCGCCCCCGTCCGTACCGCTGCTGGGGCTATCCGTTCACCCCCGCCCTTTATCTCCTGATCGCCGTCCCCTTCCTCGTCTACGTCATCCAGGGCGACCCGAAGTCGACGGGCATCGGTCTTGTTCTCGTCCTCTCCGGACTTCCTGTCTATTGGCTGTTACGTAGGTCGGCTTGAGCCGGCGGCGCAGCCCGCCAAGAGGTTCCCTCGCGAGATTTCATCCAAGGCCCCTCACCGAGCGTATCGAAATGTCCCGCCTGCTTCCCTGGTCTCTCGCCCTGGTCATCATCGCCTGCTGCGGCGAGGTCGCGTCCCGCCTCGACGATTGGACGTTCTTGGGCATCCCCTTCCTCGCCAATCCGAACCGCGAATACGACCTCATTCTCAACGACACCGACTGCATCCGCGGCCGCCCCCATGGCCGCTTCAAAAAATACCGCCTGAATGAGTTCGGCTTTCGCGGCCCTGAATTCGCCAAAGCCAAACCCCCGGGAACGACACGCATCATGCTCCTGGGCGCCTCGGAAACCTTCGGCCTCTATGAATCCGCCGACCATGAGTATCCCGCCCTGCTCCGGGAGATGTTCGCCTCGAAGGGGGACGACGTGCAGATCATCAACGCCGCCATCGCGGGCATGACGTTGCCGACGCTCCTGGAGAATTGGAAGCATTGGGCGAAGGACTTCACTCCCGATATCGTCGTCATTTATCCCTCGCCGCAGTTTTATCTCAGCGACGAAACGCCCCGAGCCGATACGCCAAGGCCGAGGACGCCGCCCGGTTTTCATTCGCGCTTTCTGGGTCGGCTCCGAGATTCGGCCGCCCAATCGCCCCTCTTGAAGGT
>JBAXFO010000912.1:0-2264 GCA_037139885.1 Planctomycetota bacterium | reverse complement strand
GTTGGGGCCTTTCCATTTCACGTGGGTCTCGGTGACGTCGCCGCTGCCGGTGGGATCGACGGCGATGCCGGGACCGCCGCGACCGCTGTCGATGTAAACCACGCCGGCTCCGTAGACCGGCGAAGGGGCGTCGCCGATGCGCGTCTTCGGCTGGTTGGGCAGGCGTGCGAACCAGATGACCTCGCCGGTCGCGGGATCGAGCCCTTGCAGAGCCTGGGCGCCGGCGACGAGAAGTTGATCTTTGCCGCCGACTTTCGCGATGACGGGCGTGCTGTGCGTCCAGTCGCTGCCCTTGCGGTCGCGGCTCCATTTGATGTCGCCGGTCGCCGTGTCGAAGGCGATGAGCCGCGAGCCGGCGGACATTTCGCAGATGACGAGCAACGTGTCGCCATGCAGAACCGGGCTGGCGCCGATGGCGACGTCGAACGCATGCGGCTTGATGTCTTTGCGCCAGACCACGGCTCCCTTGCGATCGATCGCGGCGACGACGGCGGAACCAAAGAGTACGTAGATATGTTTCGCGTCGGCTGCGGGCGTCGGCGCGGTGTAGCCGCCGCGAAGATCGCTGAGCAGCCAGGGGCCGTGTTCGACGGTCGTGTCCCACTGGCGTTTGCCGGTGGCGGCGTCGAAGGCGATGACGTGATGTTCGGGGAATTCTTTCGTGGTCGCCGCAGAAGGCCAGTACGACATTGTGACGAACGCCTGGCCGCCAGAGACGATCGGGCTCGACTGGTTCATGTCGTGCCGAACTTTATCGTCGGTCGTCAGCAGCGGCGCCTTCCAGAGGACGTTTTCCGCCTTGGGGCCGCCCCAGGTGAGCGGCAGGCCTTTCGACGCACTCAGTCCCATGCCGGTGGGCCCGCGAAAATTCGGCCAATCATCGGCACGACCGGCGGCGGCGATGATGGCGAGCAGTAGGGCGGGACCAACGCGAGCCGCGAAACGGCGCATGAAAAACCTGGGGCTTGGAGGAGAAGGCCAGGGACGCGCGGGCCGAGGGCGGGAAGCGATCGCAAATCGGCACAATGCTCTAGTGCGTCGTCCAGGCTGAATATTCGGGCGCTATCGTTGCAGGTAGCCCGACGCGTTAGCGAGGGGCATCCCTCGCTGACGCATCGGGCTTCCAGGGATGCCCTCAGAACCCGAAAATTTCGCTTGGACGACGCTCTAGAGAAACAGCCGGCCCACCTGGAACGTCATCAAGGCTCCAATGTACGCGAGCGCGGTCATGTAGACAAATGTGAAAAGCGGCCAGCCCCAGCTATTTGTTTCGCGGCGAATGACGGCCAATGTCGATACGCACTGGGCGCACAAGGCGAAGAAGACCATCACGGAGAGAGCGACGGGAACCGAGAAGATTTTGCGGCCGTGGCCCTCGTCGTCTTCCACGGTGCGGAGTCGATCGCCCAGTTGTGTGACGGAGTTCTCTTCCTTGGAGTCGATCTCTCCTTCGCCGAAGATGATGCCGAGCACGCCGACGATCACTTCGCGGGCCGGGAAACTGGCCAGGGCCGCCATGCCGATGCGCCAATCCCAGCCCAAGGGCCGCACGACGGGTTCGATCGCCTTGCCCATATGGCCCAGGATCGATTGCGCTTTCCATTGCTGGTTGAGCGCGTTGATCTCGTCGCCGGGGGGTTCGTCCATGGCTTCCAGGCGAGCGATTTTGTCCTCGAAACTTTCCCCGTCGGGAGCGGTCGCGGGAAAGTAGAGCAGAGCCCAGATGACGATCATGCTGGCGAGAATCATCGTGCCCGCGCGGCGGAGGAACATCCAGCCCGCTTCGAGCGAACGCCGCACCACGGTCATCGGCGAGGGGATTTTGTAAAGCGGCATCTCCATCACGAACGCCGGCGTGTCTCCCTTGAGCAGCGTTCGCTTCAGCGCGAAGGCGACCAACGGAGCCAACGTCAGGCCGATCATATAGAGCCCGAAAAACGCCACTCCCGGCACCCAGAAAGCGTACCCCTCCGTAAGAAACGCCCCCACGAGCAGCGAATAGACCGGCAGCCGGGCCGAGCAACTCATGAGCGGAGCGACCAAGATCGTCGCCAGGCGGTCGCGGCGATTTTCAATGACGCGGGCCGCCATGATCCCCGGCACGGCGCACGCCACCGAAGACAGCAGCGGAATGAACGATTTGCCGTTCAGCCCCGCCTTCGACATGATCCGGTCCATCAGATACGCCGCCCGGGCCATGTAGCCGCAATCTTCGAGAATGGCGAGGAATGCGAACAAGATCACGATTTGCGGCAAAAAGACGA
>JBAXFO010000911.1:0-2275 GCA_037139885.1 Planctomycetota bacterium | reverse complement strand
CTCCGCCGGCAAAAGCGTGGTCGCACGCCCGGAGGCGTGGGGCGGAGCATGCCGCATAGAATCGCGTTGAACTGAACCGCGGGTCTCGCAGACGGGACGCTATGGAGCTTCGATCGCCGCGGTTGCTCTTACGATAGGGGCAGTATAGATGGTTCGAGAGCGGTCGCAAGGGGATTTCGGGCGGGGCAGCGGTTTGCGGAAGATGCACTGTGGATGACAGGGCGGCGAGTGGGCTTGATGGATGATCGAAACGGCCTTCGGAGGCCGCCCGGGGCGCACCGCGGACGGGACGCGGTAAGGGCGTTGGCGAGAGCGATCGGGAGTTTACGGCGTCTGCGGATCGGGAGTTCTCCGGCTATGAGGTATCGCTGCTGGCCGCGGCGGGAGGCGGCGTCAGCGGGCGCGGTCGTTCCGGGAAGACTCAATCGTTACTTGTTGCGATACGCCCAGACGGCGGGGTGCATGGTGTAGAAGCGGAAGGCTCCTTCGTAGGGGACGACGATGCCGCTTGAACGGTTGTCGGCGCGTGGCAGGAGGGGGTTGCCGGGGAATTTTTTCCAGTGGATGAGATCGGTCGATGAGGCGAGGGCGGGGGACCAGCGGCGTTTGGTTTTGTCGGGGTCGTTTTGGCAGCCGTGGTAGTAGGCGTAGTAGCGGCCTTTGTGTTTGATGACTTGGTTGAGGGCGATCATGTCGCGGTCGTAGTCGTCGGGGCCGGGAGTCATGATGGGTTCGTCTTGCACGTGGCGCCAGACGGCGCGATCTTTCGAAGTCGCGAGCCAGACGCCTTGATCGGAGCGTTCGTAGAAGAGATACCACGTATCGCCTTCCTTGAAGACGGCCGGGGTGCCGAAAGGGCCGGGGCGGATGGGTTTGTCGTCCGTGGTGCGGATGTCGAGCGGGCCGACGCGGGTCCAGGCGAGGCCGTCGTCGGAGGTGAAGGCGTGGGCCTGATCGTCCTTGCCTTCGGCGAACATATGCCAGGTCGGGCCGTCCTTGACGATCGTCATATCTTCGATCCATTGATCGTCGACGAGGGGTCGGTCGGCGTGGCGCGTCCAGGCGAGACCGTCGGGCGAAGTCGCCAGGCCCAGGCGGCGGATGCCGGTGGGGCTGTCGTAGCCGGTGTAGTAAAGTTTCCAGACGCCATCATCGATGACGATCCAGCCCCGTTCGCGGATGAAGGCGTCCCACTGTCCGGGAGCGCCCTTGAAAATCGGCTCGGCCGAGGCGGCTTCGAACGCGGTCAATTCCGGCGGGAATTCGGGCCGAGCGCGCGCGTTGCAGGCCAGCGGCGCCAGAGCGACGAAGAACGCGAGCAGCAGAGGCAAACGGCGTACGCTCATCGGGAGTTCCACCAGAACGGAAGCAAGGCGCGCAAAACTTTCGGGATGTCCATGATCGAGACTTTGCTCGAACCGCCCCGACGCGGACGATGCCGAACGCCGACTTCCGCCACCGCCAAACCACGGCGACTCGCCCGGGCGAGCATCTCGGCGTTGACGAAAAAGCCTGTCGCTTCGGGAAGGATGTGCCGCACGGCGTCGCAGCGGAAGATCTTGAGAGCACAATCGCAATCGCGGACCTGCGTGCCGAGCAGGAGCCGAATCAAGCGATTGTATCCCCACGAATAAAGAAGCCGTAGGCGGGGATCTTGCCGTTTTAGGCGATAGCCGGCGACGATCGGATAGTCGTCGGTCAACTGCGTCATCCGCGCCAGATCCATGAGATCGAACTGACAGTCGGCGTCGGTGAAGGCGACGAGCGGGAGCGAGGCGGCTTCGAAACCGGTGCGGAGGGCCGCGCCGTAACCGCGGTTCGTTTCGTGACGCAAAACGCGCACATGGCGATGCCGGGCCGCTTCCCCCATGGCGACGGCGAAGGTGTCGTCGCTGCTGCCGTCGTCGACGACCAAGATCTCAAAGCGCAGCGCCACGCGCGGCAGCGCGGCAGCCGCCTCGCGAATCGCGTCGCAGATGACCGCTTCTTCGTTGAAGGCCGGCAGAATGAGCGTGAGGCCTGCGGTCTTGATGGGGACGAGCGGGCGTGGCGACGCCGGGCGGAGTTTTTCGGCCCGTAAATCGGCATGCGGTGCAGTCATCGGCGAATCCCTCCTTGGATCGGCTCTGATTAGACCGGCATTCGTTCGCCGAGGTCAAGGCCCCTTTCGGGCTATTTCGCGTCCTCGAAGGCGCCTTTGGTTAACGTGCCCGCAAAGGCGGGGCGGTCCAGCGTGCCTGACGCGATTTTGCCCGTTCCCCCCAATCCCGTAAAT
>JBAXFO010000910.1:0-2279 GCA_037139885.1 Planctomycetota bacterium | reverse complement strand
GCCATGGCGGGCAGCGATTACACGGCGACAACGGGAACGATCACGTTCGCGCCAGGAGAAACTTCGAAGACGATCAGCGTGGCGGTGTTGGCGGATGCGATCGTTGAAGCGAATGAGACGTTTCGTCTCGCGATCTCGGCGCCGACGAACGGCACCCTTGCCGCGGCTTCGCAAGCGACGGGCACGATCCTCGATCGCCCCGTATCGCCGCCGCCCACGACGGGGGGCGCCGTCACGTTTACGCCGAAGTCGTCGTGGAATGGCGGGTTCGTCGCGGATGTCACCATTCGCAACACGAGCACGACTGCGATGAACGGCTGGACGCTTGAGTTCGACCTGGCCGCCGACATCACGAATCTCTGGAGCGGCACGATCGTGAGCCGCGTCGGCAATCATTACGTCATCCGAGCCGCGTCGTGGAACGCGACGATTCCGCCGGGGGGATCGATCACCTTCGGCTTCCAGGCGGCGGGTTTGCTCGCGCCGCCGCTGAACTTCAAGTTGAATGGCGCGACGGTTTAGTTCGCGGCTTCGTCCAGCGGAGCGCTGTCTGAACGACCTAGCAGAAAGGTCGGACGGGCAGCTCTCTGCTGCGCAAAGCCGCTAACGCAGAATCTCGTGGACCACTTCGCCGTGAACGTTGGTGAGGCGGCGGCGGATGCCGTTGTGGTAGAACGTCAGGCGTTCGTGATCGATGCCGAGGATGTGCAAGACCGTGGCGTGGAAATCGTGCCAGGTGACGGGATCGGCCACGGCTTTCCAGCCAAGTTCGTCGGTCGAGCCGTGGGCAAGACCCGGCTTGAGCCCCGCCCCGGCGAGCCAGACGGTGAAGCCATGTTGATTGTGATCGCGCCCCAGTCCGACGACGTTGGCGGCGGATTGGGCGAACGGCGTCCGGCCGAACTCCGTCGTGAATAAGACCAAAGTATCGTCGAGCATGCCGCGCCGCCGCAGATCGCGTAACAAGCCCGCCACCGGGCGATCGATGCGCACCGCTTCCTGGCTGTGATTCGCACGCAAGTTTTCATGGCCATCCCAGTTGATGCGCGGATTGCCGAACGAGCCGCCCGAGAACAGTTGCACGAAGCGAACTCCTTGTTCCAGCAACCGCCGGGCCAACAAACAGCTCCGCCCGAAGTCAACGGATTCGGGGCGATCCATTCCGTAGAGAGATTGCGTGGCGGGCGATTCGCTCGCCAGATCAGTCACTTCGGGGACCGAGAGTTGCATGCGGGCAGCGAGTTCGTAACTGCGGATGCGGGCCTGGAGAGCGTCGTCGCCCGGGTGTTGGCGCAGATGCCGTTCGTTGAGTTGGGCGATGAGGTCGTGCGTGGCGCGATCGGCGGCGGCGGCGATGGGGCGGGCGGGAAACAGGTCGTCGATCGGCGTTCCCTGACTGCGGACGGCGACCCCTTGATGCCGGGCCGAGAGAAAGCCGTTGGACCAGTTGATGGAGCCCCCCGCGGGAATGCCGCGGGCGTCGGGGATGACGACGAAAGCGGGCAGATTGTCGGCCTCGCTACCCATGCCGTAGGAAAGCCAGGCCCCGAGCGTCGGGAAGCCGTTGAGGCGGAAGCCGGTGTTTTCCTGGAACATGGCCGGCGTGTGGTTCGAGGTCTCGGCGACCATCGAATGAATGAACGTGAGTTCGTCGGCCATATCGCCGAGCTGGGGAAACAAATCGGAAACCCAGAGCCCGTTCTGCCCGCGTCGCCGAAAGCGAAAGTCGCTCTGCCGCAAGAGACCGACCTGGCCGAAGAAGACATCGGGGCGTTCACGCGTTTGCAGCGATTGGCCGTGTAGGCGGGTCAGTTCTGGTTTGTAATCGAAGGAATCGACCTGACTGAGAGCGCCGCACAGGCAGATGTGAATCGCACGGCGTGCGCGTGGCGTGTGATGCGGCGGCGGTTCGCTCGCCTCGCTCGGTGCGGCGGCGAGATCCTTGGCCAGCAGCGAGGCGAACGCCGCGCCGCCGAGGCCTTGTCGCGTCCAGGAAAGGAAACCGCGGCGATCGAGAAACGCAGGCATGTCATCACTCCACGAACAGGAATTCGCTCGTGTTGAAAATCGCCCGACACACCGCCGCCAGGCCCTGCGTCTGCACCGCGGGGCGAAGGAGCGCGACCTCCTCATCCGACGGTTGTCGGCCATACGCCAGCTCATACGCCCGGCGAAGTTGACGCACGGGATCGGCGCCCGCGTCTTTCTGCAAACGCTCGGCAAACCGATCGGCCATGCGCAGGACGAAGTTGCTGTTGAGCAGCGACAACGCTTGCAAG
>JBAXFO010000909.1:0-2282 GCA_037139885.1 Planctomycetota bacterium | reverse complement strand
TCCTCGTGCTGGCGCAACCGAACCCGAGCGTAAGAAGCAAATCCGACTGGGGATCACAAGGTCGCGGCCTGCTGCGTACATACGCAGTTCACACGCATTCCGACCCCTTGACACGCACTTTTACGCACGATAAGCTAAACCTTATCAACAATGAAAATCTCTGTTTTTGCAGGGTTTTCACAGGTTTTTGCCAAGAGGCACGATTTGTCAGCGGACTCGACACGCTGGGGGTCATAGGTTCAAATCCTATAACGCCCATTCATAAACCGAACAATGACAGGGTTTGCGGAAACGATAACGTTCGGGTCAAATCGGGCGACGGGAGGGCATTGAGTCTTCCCGTCGCCCGATTTCGTTTGAAGTGAGCGATGCGGCAAATTCGACCGGACCGATCCCCAGGGCTGCCGCCCGCCAAGTCGGCTCGGCGCTCCGGTCGCCGTCGTCTTCTGAGCCCGGTAGGAACGCGGTTGACCCTCGAAGAGGCCCGCGCGCCGGCTTCCGCAGCACATTTAGACTCGTTCCGTCGCCCAATATCGTCATTCTCCCGATTCCGCCGCTTCTCGGCTTGCCTATCTTGCCTCAATTGCGGAATTCCCTTTGACTTCGAGGCTTCCTAAATTTACCATTACCTGCAAGCTCGGCAGGCTTCCCAGCCATTTGCCGCACCTTCAACGAATCCGTACGACGGAGGCCTTCCAAATGTATACAGTTGTTCTCATGGCGGCTTTGACTTCGGGCAGCGCCGCACCCGATTGGCATCGGCATGGCGGGGGTTGCCATGGCGCCGTGGCGAGTTGCTATGGGTGCTACGGTAGCGGCTGTTATGGCGCGGGCGGCTACGCCTATACCGGTGGCGTCGGCATCCCTTATGGCGGCTCGTGCGTCGGAACTTACGGCGGCTACAGCGTTACCGGCCCTGCGCCCGTTTACGGCTGCTATGGCTGCTGGGGTTCGAACTCCAATTTGACCGTCTACTCCGGCCCCGGTTCTTACGGCTACGGGAACGGCAACGGCATCCCCGGCTTCGGAATTTCGTTCCAATGTCATGGCTGCTATGGCTGCTATGGCGGCTGGAGCTGCTACGGTTCGCCGACGACCCCGGCCGTTAACCAGATCATCGCCCCCGCGTCGCCGTCGCAGGGCGTTCAGGGGGGCGGCGTCGCTCCCTTGCCTCCTCAAGACACGCCGCTTCCGGGTATCCCCATGACGCGCGGCGAAGACAATCGCGTGCGGTCCAAAGTCGTCATCGAAGTGCCCGAAAACGCCAAGCTCTATGTCGACGGCAATCTCATGAAAGACGGCCCGACACAACGCGTTTTCCAGACGCCGCTGCTCAATCCCAATGAAACCTACTTCTACGACATCCGCATCGAAGTCACCAACGAAGGCAAGGCGACCTCCGACACGCAGCGGCTTGTCGTTCGTCCCGGCGACACCGTGACGGCCGATTTCCGCACTCCGGGCCGGCCTGAGATTTTGACCGCCAGCGGCACGTCTCTGCAGCGTTAATCGTTCTTCGCAGCTTTTCCGCAGCCCGGTCGCTTCCTGCGATCGGGTTGCGAGACGACGTTCGCCATATCTCCATGGACAGAAAGCGGCCCCGAGGGTTATCATCCTCTGGGCCGCTTACGTTTTTAAACCTTCGCCCGTATCGGCTTTCCGGCGGAAACCGATGCGGTCGAAGGCTGTCCGTTTTTAGCAGGAAGCTCCCATGGCGTTCGGCGTCTCGTCCTCTCGAAACAAGGTCGTCGGCAGCTCGTTCTTCCGCTATGTGCGCGGGTTCAGCTACTTGATCCTCGGCATCGTCATCCTCATCGGCTTAGCCCCCACGATCATCGCCAAAACGAGCCTGAGCAACTGGCTCATCGGCCGGGCCACGGCGGGCATGCCTGTCCGCGTTACGGTCGGCAATCTGTCGCTCGGCTGGTTCTCGCACGTTCGCGCTCAAGATGTCGTCGTGCGCGATTTGAATGGCGGCCCCGTGGCCGAGATGCCGCGGGCGGAGATCGATCGAACCTTGCTGCAACTGCTCATGTCGCGCGCCGATCTCGGCAAGATTCACATCGAACGGCCCAGCGTCGACGTGATCTTCGCCAAGGACTCATCGAATCTGGAAAAGATCCTGAGCGATTGGCCCGCCCAAGTCGCCAGCGCGAAGCCGGCGCCCGCTGCGCCGGGAAGGCCGACGTTCCCGACGCTGTTTCAATTTGAAGTCGTCGAGGGGACGGTCCGCGTCGTCGATGCGGATCTGGGGAAGGCCTGGCAGCTCGCCCACCTCGACG
>JBAXFO010000908.1:0-2290 GCA_037139885.1 Planctomycetota bacterium | reverse complement strand
TCAGCCATCGGGCGTTAGCGACCGCCACGGCCAATCCTTCATCTGCGTCAGCATCGCCGAATGCGTCAAGTTGAACTGCAACGGCGTGATGGTCACATAGCCCTCGCTCAGCGCGAACACATCCGAATCGGGATGCGGATCCGGGCAGCTATAGTCGGGACGATTCCAAAAATAGACCCGCCCCCGCGGATCGATGCGACGATCGAACGTCTCGACATATGGGGCCACATTCTGCGGCACCACCCGAATCCCCTTGGGAGGTCCCTTCTCCATGCTGGGAATGTTGACGTTGAAGAGCGTCCCCTGGGCGAGCGGATGTTCGAGAAGCCGTTCGAGGGCTTGCCGGGCGTAAATGGCCGCGAGCGGAAAATTCGGCGGCGACGGCTTCGATGTTTCGAACGACATGGCGACGCTGGTGTGCCGATAAAACGAGCCTTCGACCGCCGCGGCCACCGTGCCCGAATAGAGCACGTTGATGCCCGCATTGGAACCGGCGTTCAGCCCGCTGACGATGAGATCCGGCGGTTCTTTCAGCAGTTCCAAAAGACCCAGCCGTACGCAATCCGCGGGACGCCCCTCGACCGCCCAGCCCATCGGCCGATTATCGTCATCGACCACCGCCTGCACCAAGAGCGGCGTCAAGATCGTAATCGAATGCCCGACGGCGCTCTGCTCGCTCGCCGGGGCGACGACGGTGACCGTGCCCAGTTTTTGCAGTTCTTTCCGCAAGGCCCGCAGGCCCGGCGCGTAGACGCCGTCGTCATTGGTGAGCAAAATTCGCATGGGCCATCCTGAGCGTTGGGAAGCGAGGCTTGGGCGAAGTCATTCTATTTACGAAGCTGCTTCACTTCGCTCTCGAGCGCGACGACGCGGGAGCGCAGCGCTTCGACATCTTCGAGCAACCGGCTGAGAGTCGTCGCCTGTTCGACGAGTCGGTCGTATTCGTCGGCCGCTTCGTGGACGGCGTCTTGCAAATCTTGAATCTCCCAAGGCTTCTTGAGGAAGCGAAAGATGCGGCCTTGATTAATGGCGGCGATCACCGACTCGACATCCGAATAGCCCGTAAACAACATGCGCACCGCCTGCGGATGGCCGACGCGAACCTTCGACAGAAGTTCGACGCCCGACACCTTCGGCATGCGCTGATCGGTCATGATGATGTGGACTTCGTTCTCTTGCATGAGCTTGAAGCCGTCCTCCGCGCTGCGGGCGCGCAGCACTTTGAACTCGCGGCGCAAGAGATCGTGCACCGAATCGCAAACGTCGATTTCGTCGTCGACGACGAGCAGCGTGTGTTTCTTGGCGGCGGTCATGGGGAACTCCGGGGGGAACGATTGGGGAGCACGAGCCGGAAGCAAGCGCCCCGGCCGAGATTGCCGTCGACTTCCAACCGCCCTCCATGGCCAGACACAATGTGATGTGAGATCGATAACCCCAGCCCCGTTCCTTCGCCGACGTCTTTGGTCGTGAAGAACGGATCGAAGACGCGCGGCACCACGTCGGCGGCGATGCCTGGGCCGTTGTCCTCAATCTCAAGGACGAGATCTTCCGCCGTCACGCGTGAACGGATGCGAATCGCGCCCCCTTCCGTGCGGGCGGCCGCCACCGCTTGAAACGCGTTGACGAGCAAATTGAGAATCACCTGGCTCATCTGCGTCGACACGCATTCGGCGCGCGGGATCTCCGGATGGTCTTGCACGACTTCAATGCCGCTGCGCTTGTATTTCCCCTTAATAATTTCCAGGCTGCCGTCGATGAGGTCGCACAGATTCACGTTCTGTCGGCGCGGCGAATCGGTCCGGGCCAGGCCGCGCAGGCTCTGCACGATGCGCGTAACGCGATCGACGCCGTCGCGCGTTCGGCTCAAGAGCCGCGACAGATTCTCTTGCAAGTATTCGAAATCGATCTCCTCGACTTTCGCGTTCCACGCTTCCGCGAGTTCCGGCAACGCAGCGGCGATGGCGTCCTTACGCGTCTCGTGCAGGCGCACCAAGTCGAGCAAGCCGAGGCAGTCGCGCTGCAAGACTGCAAGATTGTTCGTCACGAACGCGAGAGGATTGTTGATTTCGTGCGCGACTCCCGCAGAAAGCAAGCCGATCGACGCCAGCTTTTCGTTTTGCACGAGCACCGCGCGCATTTTGTTGCGTTCGGTGAGATCGCGGACGGCCGCCAAAAACTGAATCGGGCTGGCGGGATCGTCGGTGGTCGTCAAAGCCGTCGTCGCCACTTCGCAGGGGAATTCGGCGCCATCCTTGCGAAGTAAACGCATCTCGACCGCGCGGCCGAAGAG
>JBAXFO010000907.1:0-2291 GCA_037139885.1 Planctomycetota bacterium | reverse complement strand
TTCGTGGTCGTCGGCGTGCTCGACGAACGCATGCCGACGGGGAGCATCGGCGGTTCGTCCGGAGCCGAAGAGTACAACAGCGACGTCTACATTCCGCTCACGACATGTCGCGGCCGCTACGGCGAACGGATCTACCTGCGTTCTTCCGGTTCGCGCGGCGGCGAAGAAGTCGAACTTCATCAGGTGACGCTGACGATCTCCGAAATGGACAAAGTGCGCTCGGCCGGGGCCGCGGTCCGCGATCAACTGGAGACCAGCCATCCGAAGAAGGATTATGCTGTTACTGTGCCGCTCGATCGCCTCGAAGAAGCCGAACGAACGCGCGACCGCTATACGATCTTCCTCTTTTTCATTGCCGGCATTTCGCTGTTCGTCGGCGGCATCGGCATCATGAACATCATGCTGGCCACCGTGACCGAACGTACCCGCGAGATCGGCATCCGCAGGGCTCTGGGAGCGAAACGTTCGGACATTACGTTTCAGTTTTTGATCGAGGCGATGGCCCAGACGATCGCGGGCGGTTTATTCGGTTTGATGTTGGGCCTGGCGGTCGTTTACGGCCTGCCGCCGCTTGCGGCTCTGTTCGGCATGAACTTGCCGGCCAAACTTCACGTCAACGGCATTTACCTATCCCTGATGGTCGATCTCGCCGTCGGCGTTCTCTTCGGCCTCTACCCCGCCTTTCGAGCTTCTCGGCTCGACCCGATCGAAGCTCTGCGACACGATTGAGCTTCGTGGCGACACGTTCGAGTCAGCGAGGGGAGTTCGTCGTTGACCCATCGTAAACATTTCGCTCCGTGAGATCCTTCTGCGTCTCGCGGAGCGAAAGTGTTCCGTCCAATTCGCCGTTTGCTCATTACTCTGCGTTCAAACCGAAGCTGTTGGCGGCGTCGTTGGCGGCCTGGCGAACGCGGATGTCGCCATCGTTGCGGAGCGTTTTGAGGGCGCTGACCACCGTGGCCGAGGGCGTACCCGTCCGCGTCAAGGCGTTGATCGCGGCCACGCGGACGACGGCGGCCGGGTCGGTCAACGCGACCCGGTTAAGGAACGTGACCAGTTGCTGATGTTTGCGGCCATCGTATTTGGCGAGTTCGTTAACGGCGTCTTCACGCTCGGCGGGATCGCCCGCTTCCTTGGCGGTTTGAATCAACTGCGACACGATGCGTTGGTCGTTGACAGAGGCGGTGACGACTGTCGCGGGGCGGTCCATCGCCAGATTAGCCGGCACGGCGAGGGTCACAACGACGGGCGACGGAGCAACCTTGGGGATCGGCCTGACGAGCGGACGGGGCTCGGCGTACGTCGAGGCGATGCCGGGCTTTTGTTCCTTATCGTTGGCCGGGACGGGAGCATCGATGATCGTCGGCAGCGATTTCGGGGCGGCTGCGGTTTCTCGGGTCGTGGGCGAATCGCTTGACTTCGTCGTTTCCGCGGTCAATTCCTTCGGCATATCCTTCTCGGCCAGGGGCCCGACCTTGGCCAGATCCAGGCTCGGCGGAACCGGCAGGGGCGGCGGCACGGGAGCGCCGGCCGGAGAGGTCTTGGCGTCGGTCCAGCGATAGACGCGGGCCGGGAGCTCGGGGCGGTCGTTCGTCGTGGCGACTTCGCGGACGACGGTGATGTAGTCGCCCGTGTCGACGGTCTTGACGAGATGGGCCTGGCCGCCGCCGGCGAGCGTCCAGGTTTGGACGACCCGGCACGACAGCTTCTTGTTGCCGACGCCAACCGTCACGATGCGTTCGCCGGGCATGGCGGGCGGCGGAGCGATGCTGGTCGTCGGATTGGCCGTCTCGTTCGTCTTCGGCAAGTCGCTGAGCTTGGCGACTTCCGTTCCCTTCTTCGCTGATCCCCTCGGCTTGAAGAGTTCGGCGATATTTTCGGCTTCGATCATCTTGATCTCCGACGGAGCCGAGGACGTCGACGGAGCTTTGCTGTCGAACTTCGTGCCGGCGAGCTTCGGGGCGTCGTCCTTCGGGGCCGCCGCCGGCGTTTCGCCCGGTTTGGCGATCGAATCGGAGACGATGATGATCGTTTCGGGCTGGACCGCCGGCGCCGGTTGCGGGCGGGAGTTGCCGACCATGGACTTGAGGCGGTCACGCATGCTGGTCCACTCGGCGCCGGGGGCCTTACCGGCGGCCTCCAGAGACGGATTGATCGTCGTCGGCGCACATGTCGAGCAGGCCGTTTCGCAAGGTCCGTTGACGATGACGGGAGCGGGAATGGCTCGCGGCGCGGCCGGAGCCGCATGGACTGCTTCGCCTGGGCGGAGCATCATGTTGGGCATCTTCGGC
>JBAXFO010000906.1:0-2291 GCA_037139885.1 Planctomycetota bacterium | reverse complement strand
GGTTTCAATGGTGCTTCCTACATCTTCTCCCCCTCTCCCAGGCTTCGACGGTGTCGAACTCGCGAGTCGAGGTGACAAAATCCCGACGCTTCTCCAGCTCCGCCGCAAGAGCCTCGGGAATCTGTGGAAATGCCAGACCCGCATTTTGAAGGAATTGCCGAACCGTCCTGATGCCGGGTCCATTTCATCGTTGCCGTTCCACGACCATTCGACGCCGGGCATTCCGTCTCTGATGCTGTCCAGGTAGTCGATGTCGCCGCTGACGTAGGCGAATTGGAAACTTCCCGAACCGTTTGGCCCGAACTCAACGAAGCCTTCGACCTCGGCATCCAACACAGCCTGGGACCACATTTTCATCGACGTGATGCGCCAGCGGCCCTCGAAGGGTGATGGTGGCTTCGATTCCTTCGCCATTATTCACCCTCATTGCTGCCGTCATTTCAACGTGGCCGCTGCAACCTCGATGCGATAATCCGTCCCGACCATCATGACCCTGGCACTGACGATCTGCCGTGGGTCATTTGGGAACAGTTGCAGCTTTCGCTCGATCAACGATTCCATGTCCTTCTGGATTTTGGCGAGGTCGCTCGAAGAAGTCGCCGGATTGTTTTGCCGGTATCCTTCAACGTACTGCTCAAGTTGCTGCCGTCGAACTTCCGGCGATCCGCAGGCCATGTTCCAGGCGCTACATGCGGCGGTCAGGCGGTGATGCTTCTCTTCGGGCGTTTTGCCGCCGCTAATGAAGCTCGCCGCCATTTCCGAGATCATTTCGGACATCTTGCGCTTGGGTGAGGGATCGGCGTTCATTTGTGGCCTCCAAGGTGTTGAAACTGAGGTTTTTCTTGGCCTTCGACCACCCTACAGGCGGTCGGCGATCTGCTCCTGGGCCGACCCCAGGCCGAGTTTCTCTTGCATCAGTTTGACGAAGATCGGCTGGTCCTTTTCGGGAAAAACGACCCTCGTGAGAAGCGATTCCAGCGTCAATCCGAAACAGGCAACGGTGTCCTTGTGTTCCCGAAGATGGTTGATGAACCATTCGATCCGATAGTGTTCTTCGGGGTCTTCGAGCGTCAGTTCTTCTTCTTGGCCGAGGCCGCTCAGGTCGTTGAAGCAGAATTGCAGCCAGAGTTTGTGCCGCAATTCGACGGGTACGACTTCCTCTGGACTTGCCGCCGCTGGCGGTCGGGACAAGTCCTGGCCATGCTCCCGCAAGGCCGTCGCGATCAGTTTCCAGCCGTCGATCTTCACTTCCTCGTGGCAATCGAAAGTGCGGTACGGTTCAATCAGCAAATGAGGCACGATCTTGTTCAAGATGACGTACCAGGGTTCGCTGGACCGTGCCATCCCGTCGATGTACAGAATTCCGTCTTCGTCCTCTTCATCGTTGAAATCGAGAAGACCTCCCAATGCAGTTTCCTGCTTGGCCGTAAGGGGCAGTCCTTGTTCTTCACAAGCGACCGCCTCCCAGATCAGGAAGCGGTCACGGATAATCCTGGATACGAAATTATCGACGGCTTCTTGCAAGTCCCACATCTTATTCAGATTTCGCCCGTCAAAGAAATCGTCGGTGGGGATGTCGGGTTCAAACTCCCATTTCATTGGGGCTGGTGAATTGGCCGATTGCTGTCTTTTCTTGCTTGGCATGGTGTCCCGTCCTTACTTCCTCAAGCAGCAGACCTTGTACTTCTTGCCGCTTCCGCAGGGGCAAGGGTCGTTGCGTCCGACCTTTTGCTGGACTTCGGGCTTGCGGGGCAGTGAAAGGCGAGGCGCTGGCGGAATGAACGGCTTGGTCTTCGCCACGTCAGCCGCCTTCTTCCCCGTGATCTTTTCGAGGGCGAACATCAGCAAGCCCTGCGGATCGCCCTCAAGTTCCTTGATCCGCCTCCAATGTTCTTCCTTCTCCGCTTTCTCTGTCGCCAGCCACTCGTCGTATTCAGGGAATCGTTCGCCCGTGAGTGTGCAGGTTTCCAGCAGAAGGTTCCGCAGACCTTTGGAGTCGAAGTCGAGTTTTCGGCCCACAAGCAAACGCCTTGCAATCTCGATTCCCTCCGGGGCGAACTGGAGAAGAAGGGACTCAGCGAGTTGACGCTGGATAACGTCGTCTTTCTCCTGGCCCAACAATTTGAGGCTGATCTCCACGGCCAAGTCGGAATGGATACGCTCCAAAGGGGTGATTGCGTAGATGCGAAAATGCTGCTCGGCTGTCGGAAATGCCTCGGCGATGGCGTGAAGCACAGCGGGCGTGCCGATCCCGGTCAGCGCCTCGGCACACTCCTCGTTGAGAAGATCGG
>JBAXFO010000905.1:0-2301 GCA_037139885.1 Planctomycetota bacterium | reverse complement strand
CGCAGTCCATTTCCGCGTCCTCGGAAGGGTATCTAACCCGAACGCAAAATGGCGCCTACCTCTTGGTGACTGGTTACAACGCCGCGACCGGAACCACGGTGCCGGCGGCAAGCATTGACCGAATCGTTGGCCGCATCGATCCGACGGGCGTGGTCGATACGACGACTCGATCGCCTAACAACACGGGCAGCGCCAACATCCGCTCGGCGGGGAGCGTCGATGGCGCCAGCCTTTACATCTCAGGCACGCAGGGAATTTCGCTGATCACCTTCGGCACGCAACCGACCACTTCCATTTCGATCTCGGCGTCGAACGTCCGCCAGGCGACGGTCTTCGACAATCAACTTTACGTCGGCGCGGTGACGTCCGGGATTGTCGGCGTGAACAAGGTCGGCAGCGGCTTACCCGACTCGACCGCCACGCTCACCGCTCTCAGCGCAGGCACCAATACGACGAATAACACCTACTACTTCCTCGATCGAGACGCAGCCGTTCCTGGCGTCGATGAATTGTTCGTCGCCGACGGCGCCAGCGGCATTAAGAAGTACTCCTTCAACGGGACCGCCTGGACGCTGATGGGCACGTTCCCCGGCACTTTCTTCGGCATCGCCATCGCTCCCAATGGCACGGGCACCGACATCTACGCCACGACAGGCTCCGGCGGCTCGGCCAAAGGAAATCAACTCGTCAAGATCACCGATTCCGCCGCTTACAACGTCGCGGCAAGTTTTAGCACATCCATCACCCTGGCGACGGCAGCCTCCGACAAGTCGTTCCGCGGCGTCACCTTCGCCCCCGTGGCGACGACTCCGTTCATCACGTCGCCGACCAAAACCGGCATCACGACGTCGGCCGCCACGCTCGGCGGCAACATCACCGTGAACGGCGGCAGCCCCGTCACCAATCGCGGCGTCGTCTATTCGATCTCCAACTCGACCCCCTCGACGGGCGGCGCGGGCGTCTTCACGCAAGATGTCAGCGATAGCTCCCTCGGCGCGTTCACCCTGCCCGTATCGGGACTCACCCCCGGAGCGACGTACTTCTATCAGGCCTACGCAACAAACGCCCTGGGCACGGCGTATACGAGCGTCGATTCCTTCACCGTGCCCTCAAACGCCGATCGTCTCGCGGTGACGAGCCAGCCCGCAGCGACAACGACCTACGGAACCGCCGTGACGTTCACCGTCGCCGCTCAGGATGCCGGTAACGTCACCGCCACTGGTTACTCGGGCACGGCGACCATCGCCATCACCGGAGGCACGTTCGCCGCGGGCCAAACCACGACCGTGTCTTTCGTCAACGGCCTCGCCTCGTTCACCGTCTTCGTCAACGCCGGCACGGGTTTGACATTCAGCGCAACCAGCGCTGGCCTCACGGGCGTGTCGAGTTCCACGTTCGTCGTGCAGCAAAAGGAGCTCACCGTGACGGGGCTTGTCGCGGCCAACAAGGACTATGACGGCTCCGCCGCGGCGACGTTCACCGGCGGCACGCTCGCGGGCGTCATCGCCGCCGACGTCGGCAACGTTTCGCTCGGCACGAGCACGGGCGCGTTCAGCGAGGCGGCAGCCGGCGCCAATAAATCGGTCACCGGGACCGCCGCCGCCTTGACCGGCAGCGCCTCCAGCAACTATGTCGTCTCCCCGTTGCCGACGGTCGCCAACGCGGCCATCGCTCCGAAGGTGACGAGCGTTTCGCCGTTCCTCGGGCCGACCAGCGGCTACGCCGTCAACGTCGCCGGCGCCGGCTTCACGGGCATCACCGGCGCCAGCGGCGTCACGTTCAACGGCATCGATGCGTCCTCGTACACATTCGTCAGCGACACGCAACTCTTGGTGCAGACGCCTCTGGCCCAACCGACTGGCACGGCCAACGTCGTCGTCACCGTCAACGGCGCCGCCTCCAACCCCGCCAACTTCTCGCAAGGCGTCAATCAAATCACCTACGCCACCGCGACGCTCACCGGCCCAGGAAGTTCGGTCATTGTCGGCCAAGCGGTCGCCTTGACGCTCACGCTGTCGAGCCCAGTCCCCGCCGCAACGACGTTCAGTCTGCTGGACGCCAGCAATAGCAACGCCGTCGTCGGCACGATCGTCGTCGCCGCCAACGCCACGGTCGGCACCCAATCGCTCACAACGCTCAGCGTCGGCGCCCATTCGCTCGTGGCGTCCTACGATGGCGTGGCCACGCCGTCCGTCGCAGCCTTGTCGTCGAACGCTCTCAGCGTGACGATCGCTCTTTCGGCGCCCGCGGTCGACCTGTTCACCGTCAATGGCGGCCCGATTCAAGTGGTCGACAAGCAAG
>JBAXFO010000904.1:0-2302 GCA_037139885.1 Planctomycetota bacterium | reverse complement strand
TGCCGCCCAAGAAGGAGCCGAGGCCGACGGCAACGGAGGCCGCCGCCGTCGTCGAATGGATTGCCACGGAAGTCAAGAAAGGTGAGACGGCAAGAATGGCGGCTCGCGGCCCGGTGACGCTTTATCGGCTTAGCCGCCAAGAGTACGCCAATACGGTCCTTGATCTGCTCGGCATCCACTTCGATCCCGACTTGCCTGGCGTCTTCGTGGAAGATCCGCGTTGGCACGGCTTCGAAAACACAGGATTCATGCTTCGGCTTTCACCGGCTCATGTCGAGAAATTCGTGACCGCGGCCGAGACCGTGGCAGCGATTGCCGTGCCAGAAAAACCGACAACTCCCGCGATAACGGTCATGGATCCCAACCGTCTGGCTGGCGGATCCAAACAGCGAGTTATCGAGCGCAATGGCAAGAGTCGCTATATCAGCTATCCCGGCCAAGGCCGACCGATTTACCTCAAAAATCCATCCGGTACGGCGGCGAAGGTGCGAATCCAATTGAGCGGACTTCCATCCGCCGATGGCAAAGCGCCTCGCCTTTTCATCGAACCTTACATCGACCGCGACATCGTTGCTCCCGAAGACCAACCGATCACTCTCGAATTTGTTTCGACTTCTCGCGATTTGATTTTCCGCCAACTCGGTGAAAGCCGGCTCGATCCCAAGAATCCGCAACCTTTCGCCGCGGACGGGACTCCTCGCGAGCCGATCCTATTGATCGACCGGATCGAAATTGAAACTCCCTTCCTGACCGAAGAGCAAACGAATCGGCAGGCGGAGTTGGCGCCCAAGGACGGGGAGAACTTGGATGACGTGCGTAAATCGCTCCATCGCTTCATCGAGAGAGCCTGGCGACGTTCGGCAGACTTTCAGGAAACGGATCGTTTCATGAAGATCATCGCGTCGGAACGAAAGGCTGGCGAATCGTTCCGCTCCGCGTATCGCTCGGCGGTGTCGGCGGTTCTGGCGTCCAAGGACTTCCTTTACCTCCAAGAAGGCTCGATCAAGGAGCGCCGAGATCGCATCAACGACTGGGAATTGGCCAGTCGGCTTTCGTACATGCTTTGGGAATCGATGCCGGACGATGCTCTCTTTGAGGCGGCGCGGGCGGGCGAACTCCGCAAGCCGGAAGGGATTCGCAAGCAGGTGGCGCGGATGATCGCGGACCCGAAAATCGCTCGCTTCACCGAGGCGTTTCCCCGCCAATGGCTTCAGTTGTACAAAGTCGGCAGTTTTCCTCCGGATCGCCGAACCTATCCAGAATACGACCGAAACCTGGAACGGAGCATGATCCAGGAGACGACCAGATTCTTTGCCGAAGTCTTCAACGACAACCTGTCCCTGCGCGAATTCGTCGTGTCCGACTGGACGATGGTGAATCCCCGTCTGGCCGCTTACTACGGAATCCAGCAACCAAGGGGATCGGATTTCGTGAAAGTGAAATTGCGCCCAGAAGATCATCGCGGCGGATTGCTCACGCAGGCATCGATTCTGTCGCTCACCTCGGATGGCACCCGGCATCGCCCGATTCATCGTGGCGTCTGGATCGCAGAGACGCTTTATGGAGCCACGATCCCTCCGCCGCCGCCCAACGTAGAACCGCTCAATCTTCTACGGCCCGACGCGAAGAAAAGCACACTGCGCATGGAACTCGATTCCCATGCGACCAACGCTTCCTGTGCCGCGTGTCATCGCAAGATCGATCCGTTGGGCTTCGCGTTTGAGCATTACGACGCCATCGGGCGCTGGCGGGATTCCGATCGCTCCTCTGCGGCCATGGGAGTGTTTCAGAAAGGTAAAGAGCCGGTGTTTCCGATTAACGCCAAAAGCGAATTGGCGGACGGTCGAAAATTCGACGGAGCGGAATCTCTCCAGAAGCTCATGGTTCAGGACATCGACCGCATCGCGGAAGCCTTCGTCGAAAAATTGGCCACCTACGCCCTGCGCCGGCCCATGACCGTGGACGACTCCGCGGAACTCCGACGAATCGCGGCAGCCTGCCGCGGATCCGATTATCGCCTCAAGACCTTGATCGAGACATTTGTTTATTCCGACGTCATGCAGAAACGTTAAACGAAAGGACCATTCCATGAACATCATCCACAACACGCCACGAATCCATCGTCGTCACCTGCTCAAAGGGGCCGGAGTGGCGATGGCGCTACCGCTGCTCGATTGCATGGTTCCCGTTTTCGGAGCAAGCGAAGAGGCTGTGCGTCCGCGGCGCAGCATCTTCATCAGCTTGCCCGACGGCGTCCACGTTCGCGCTTGGCAGATTTCCGAGGTTGGGCCGACTTATCGGC
>JBAXFO010000903.1:0-2304 GCA_037139885.1 Planctomycetota bacterium | reverse complement strand
CCCTCGCCCCGATCCGTGCGTCGTCGATGGAGAGCGTCCCTTGGCACCAAAGTATTATTTCGTCAGCGATCTCCACATGGGCGGCGATGGCCAACTGCAACTTTGCGATTACGCCCCCGAGTTCGTCGCGTTTCTCAAAGAGCTGGCGAACGAAAGCCCCGACACGGAGCTCCTGATCGCCGGCGACACCTTCGGCTTTTGGGAACTCACGCTCGTCCAGGGCGTCGCCAAAATCACGCACATCATCGAGGCCCACCAAGGGATCTTCGATCAACTGAAAGCGACCGGCGCACGCATCAAGATCACCATGCTCGTCGGCAATCACGATTACGACCTCGCCTGCGACCCCGGCTTCGCCGTCGAATTACGGAAATACAACATCCACCTCGACACGAACATCGCCCTCATCCGCACCATGGGCGACAAGAAAATCTGGATCGAGCACGGCCAACAACACGACAACTTCAACGCCTTCCCCGAATACGGCGATCCCTATGCCCTGCCCGTCGGCTATTTCATCACGCGCACATTCGTCAGCGGCGCGAGCCGGCATTCCGATTTCGGCCACGGCAACTGGCTGAAAGACATCCGCTCCGTCGACACGATGCAGATTCCCGACTGGATCTGGTCGAATTATTTCTACCGCGAAATGAGCATGGTCTTCCGTTGGCTGCTCGTGCCGTTCTTGCTGCTCTTCGGCCTGGAGCTCCTCGCGCTCGGCGGCGAAGCCCTCCGCCTGCTCGGGATATTCGATTACAACGTTTTGTTTCACAACCCGGTGATGGAACGCCTCGGCATCGTCAATAACATGTTGCAAGTCGTCGTGACGATCAACTCGTTCTTTCTGCTGGTGATTGGCGTGCCCATGCTCCTCGTGTTACGCGATCTGCGGAAGACGCTGCACCGCTTCCGCCTGCATACCGACCAGGGAGCAGGCCCCGATCTTTCCGACGCCCCCTATCGCTCCGCGGCGCTGGATGTGTTCGCGAAGGACGACAAAGTCGCCGTGTTCATTTTCGGCCATACGCACGGGGCGTTTCTCGAGCCGCTCGGGCCGAAGGGGCAGATCGTCATCAACACCGGCACCTGGCTCAAGCTTTTGCAGCGCTCTCCCGCCCGCATCGGTTATTTTCCCGCCGTCTATGTGCCGTCGTTCCGCCTCAACTATTTCAAGATTCAGCAAGTCGGCAAACAGATGGAAATCACCTATGTCGAAGTCGCCAAAAAGCCGGAGCGCGAATTGACGTGGCTGCAAAAATTGGTCACATTCGGCAAGTCGGCGAAACCCCATGCCGCCATTCCGGCCAAGACGCTGATCGATCTTTGAGCGGTTCGACCTCGCGAAAATCGATTTTTCGTCGGCATCGGGCGCGAAGATAATCTAAGATCGATTGTCCCGCTCAAACCCAGCGCCAAGGTTTGAGGCCAATCATGTCGAAATCGATCTTGTCCGCATGTGTTGTCTGTGCCGCCATTGTCTTTCCGCAAGCCGCGTCAGCTCAGGCCGTGATGCGGCTTTCGAACCCCAGCGACCCGCTCGGCGTCATCACCGCCGCGACGCCCAATTGGGACAAACCCAACCGCAACAACCCGACGTGGATCGATCCGTCGATCGACGTCAACGGTCTGCTCAACAACACCACCCCGGTGTGGTACGGCAACGACGGTGGCTACGGCCCGCGCAATAACAACAACAATCTGCCGCGCAACAACCCATTCGGGAACCGCGGCGGACTCTTCAATGGCGCTCGCGGCCGCATCAGCGGCCGATAATACAAATCGCAACGGCCCGGTTGCGAAATGCAACCGGGCCGTTGCTCATTTAACACATTCTAAAGACGCGTGCCTATCACTTCTTCTCGTGATGCCCGCCGAACTCGAAGCGCATGGCGGACAGCAGCTTATCCGCGAAGTCGGCCTGGCCGCGGGAGCTGAAGCGTTCGAATAACGCCGACGTGAGGACATGTGCGGGAACGGCTTCGTCGATCGCCGCCTGGATGGTCCAGCGGCCTTCGCCCGAGTCCGACACTTTGCCGGCGAAGTTCGACAGCTCGGGATCTTTGAGGAACGAGATCGCACAGAGGTCGAGCAACCATGACGGGATGACGCTGCCGCGGCGCCAGACCTCGGCGACATCGGCGAGGTTGAAGTCGAATTGGTAATGTTCCGGATCGCGGAGCGGAGTCGTTTCGGCGTCGTGGGTTTGGCCGCCCTTGCCGATGTTGGCGTGGCGGAGAATGTTGAAACCCTCGGCGTAAGCCGCCATCAAGCCGTATTCGATGCCGTTGTGCACCATCTTCACGA
>JBAXFO010000902.1:0-2305 GCA_037139885.1 Planctomycetota bacterium | reverse complement strand
TCTGCAAGTTGGCGATGGGGTCGATGCCGGTGCCCGAAGCGATGATCTTGTAAGACGGCAGCGCGATGCTGGAGTCTTGCGGATAGACCAAGTAATCTTGTTGCGTGCGGCCAATCGCTTGCACCTGTTGGAGCAAACTCAAGGCGTTATTCCGCGAGGTGATGGCGCTCGCGTTCGTGTTGGTAGGATTGAAGATGCTGCCGAACGCAATGGCGTGGATGAGCACCGGTTTGCGGTTTGTCGAATAACCCGGAGTCGATGCGGTCTCCAGATTGCAGATGGCGTTCGCGATTTCAAGCGTTTCCGACTTCGACAAAGCCGGCTCGCCCGACATGCGATTGGGGTATTGGTTGCTGGCGTTGCCCGAAGCCCCGATGTTCGTTGGGTCCTTGATACGCACTTTAAAGTACGACGATCCCGCCCCGTTGTTCTGGAACATATTCGACATCGAATCGTACGCGGACGAAGTCGGAGCGCCATCCGTCTGGAAGATGACGAGCCGCTGAGCTCCCTTGCGTCCCAACCCGCCGTTGAGGCCGGTGGCCCCGACCGAATTGAAGGTTCGCATACCGGGATCGCTGTTGAACTGATTGTAAGCGAGCATGAAGCCCATCGGATAACAGGTGCCGCCCACGGCGCGCGGCACGTCCGACATGGCGGAATCGTAGGGTCGAATCTCTTTGCCCGTGAGAGACGCCTGACTGGGAAACCAGAGCGAATTGCTTAGCGTTTTGTAGTCTCGGCAGAGGGGAGCGCGGACACTATTGTAAGAGCCCGCGTACCACGAGCCGTCGAAGGCCGTGCCTGAGGGCGAGCTGAACGAGATCAACGAAAGATTGTCGTTGGGATGGTTCGTCTGCAGGTCGATCAGGGCCGCATCGACGCCGCGTTTCGCCTGCCACAGCGGCGTGTCGTAGGTTGTGCCGGGCAGCCAGAAGCGGCTCATATTCGCGTTGCTGAGAAAATCGGAGAACGTCAGGCCGCCGAACCAATAGTGCGTCTGCGGACGCCGCGGATTGGTGCGGTAGTTCATGGTGCGGTTGTCGACGTTGTGCGCCGTGGCGGTCGGCAGCACGGAGTCGTTAATGTTCGAAGACGAAGTCTGGTTGGTGTCGGTGACGCCGTTGATTCCCCACGCGGGCGCCTGAGCGTAGCCGGTGCCCCAACTCCACCAGGTGCCGTAGCCGCAGGAGCCGGAGACGTCGTTGTAGGTCATGTATTTGACGCCGTTCGTCGTCGAGAAGCCGGCGAGCTCCAGCCCGAGAACCTCATCGATGTACTCGCGCCAGAAACGCTGATCCATGTCGGTAGGCGTGGTGGTCGTGATGTCGATGGTTGTCGGTATTTTGGAGTAATACAGAATGCCGCCCGAGCGCAGATTGGTTTTGGGCAGCGTCACGGGCGCCTGCTGCAACCAAGTCAGAATGGCGGGGTAATTGATCTGATAGGTCCAGGTTTCGACGTATTGTTCCGTCGTTTTCGGTTCGTTGTTGGCGAGTCGCGACGTCACGTAACCGCTCACCGTCTGAATCGTCTTCTTGTCGGCCGGATCGAGGTACGTGGTGCCCGGCGACGTGATCTGCACGTTGGTCCCGGGCGTGCGCGGCACCCCCGAAGTCGTCCACATTAGAATCGGATATTCGCACGGCTTGTCAGCCACCAGCGGCAGGTTGACTGTCGTGGAGCTCGACTGGGTCACCTGGCCCGTGCTCGCGTCGGTGACGAACTTCTCGGCGGCGCCCAATGTTGAGCCGATGGACGCATAGCCCTCGATGGGGCCTTGTCGACGATGGTTTTCCTCGACGGTCTCGGTCCCATCCGCATCGACGGCGATGGTCGCCGGCTTGTAGCGGGCTTGCGAGCGCCGCGACGAAGGCGATTTCTCCATCAGCTTCGAGATACTGGGCAGCGGACGCACATTCGTCGGCGGCGGAGCCTTGCCCGTCGTGGTGGTCGAAGACGTGGACGTTGAACCCGTGGTTGAACCCGTCGTCGAACCTGTTGTCGAACCGGTGGTCGAACCGGTCGTCGAACCGGTCGTGCCTGTCGTGCCCGTCGTGCCAGTCGTGGTCGTCACAGGTGCGACGTAAGCGGTGTAGGTCCGCGTAACTTTCTGGTTGCGGATCTGTTTCTGAATGAAGAAACGTTGCATCCAATTTTTCGCGCCGTTGTCGCTGTTGACCCCATTGTTCGTCATGTTGGTCGGTCCGCGCGGATCGGGCGGCCAAACGAAAAACGTTTTGCCCCAATAGCCCGGTCCCTCGGTGTAGCCGCTGAATTTCTTCGTCGAATCGTAGCCGTTGGT
>JBAXFO010000901.1:0-2305 GCA_037139885.1 Planctomycetota bacterium | reverse complement strand
GCGTTGAGATGCTCTTGATCCGGGCCTTGGTATAAGTGCTGTCCGTGACGATGCCGACCTGGGCGCCGGTGAGGCTGACGGCCGGCTCGCCGAGGCTTTGAATCGCCATGGCCATGAGGGCGATGGAGATTTGTTCGCCGGTCGAGAGGAGCATGTCCATTTCGCGGGCGGGGGGAGTGTCGGTGATCTGTTGGGCGAGCTCGATGAGTTCGTCGGTGGTGTCGCCGCGGGCGCTGACGACGACGATGACCTGATTGCCGGCCATTTTCGCGCGAATCGCGCGGCGTGCCGCGTTCATGATTCGTTCCGCTGTGGCCACGCTCGAGCCGCCGAATTTCTGCACCACCAATGCCACGTGTGTCACCCTCCCGGAGCTCGCGAATTGTCGCGCGCAAACCCCATGCCGCGGTTCGATTCCATGGGGCCATGATACGGTTCTCAAGCGCCGGGACGAGAGCGAGAGAGCCCGCGGCCCCTTCGCCGCCCAGCTCGCGCCGGCAACCTCGCGCCGTTAAACGCCCCCAGTGGAGTCAGAGATTTTTCTTCCTGCTCATTGCAATTGCGGCGGCGTTGCCTTATCGTTCGAAGCATCGTGGACGGATCGCACGGGAGATTCCGTCGCGTCGGCGACAAGTTGGAGTGAGTTGGGAGGGGCTTGCCGTGGAAAACGTGTTGATCTTGCTTCCGGTCTTGGCCATTTTGATCGGCGCCGCCTCGATCTATTATGCTCGCCAGAATCAGCTCAAACGTCGCGCCGCCCAGGCGTGGCCCACGGCTCCCGGACAGATCCTCACATGCCGCGTCTACGAGGAGAAGAATCGCGACAAGGACGGCTCCACATCGACGCAATATCGGCGATCCATCGAATATGAATATGCCGTCGGGGAAAAGACGTATCGGAGCAAACGCATCGATTTCGGCAACGAATCGATTTATCACCTGAAAGGGTCGTGCGAACGAGCGTTGCAGCCTTATCGCGCGGGCGCGACGGTTCCCGTCTATTACAACCCCGACAATGCCGAAGACGCCGTTCTGGATGTCAAGAAGGGGAGCGCGCTCACTCTTTACTGCGTGGGCGTTTTGTTCCTTGGCGTCGGATTGCTGTTCTTGTACTTCACCCTCATCGGCGGGTTCCGGAGCGGCGATTTGTCCCACGTCCTCAAGGACGTGCAATAACCCGCAAGTTCGATGAGTCGGTTGCGTTTTCTCAATTGCGATTGCGATACCGGTCCGACACCCGTTTCAAAAACCGATTCTCTTCATCGGTCAGCGAACCTTTGCCCTGCTGTTGGATTTTCTCCAGCAGCTGATCCATACGGCGTTCCTCGGCGACTTGTTCTTCTTGCTCGCGATGGGCCTTGCGGGCGTTGCGGCGCTGAATGTAACGCTGGATGAAATTCGTCTTCTTGCGCGGCGGGCTGTGGCTGGGCATGTCTTTCTCGAGGCTGGTGTAGCCGGCGGAGAAATCGTAGCCGAAGAGGGAATCCTCGCCCCGGCTTTCGAGCATCAACCATTCGCGCCGGCACATCAGGAATGTGTAGATCGCCAGGCACCCCAAGAGCGACGCTTGATCGAAGAAGAACATGGCCATCAGCATGAGCACGCTGATGACGAACCCCGACGTGATCATGTACATCGTCGCTTGATGAAAGCCGACATAGGGCCACAGAATGCTGCGGGCGATGTTGCCGCCGTCATAGGGAATGCCGACGAGGGCGACGTTGAAGATCAGCAGGAACCAATTCACATAAAAGACCCAGACAACGGCCATCGTCGCGAGGGAATCGGTCATGAGCGGCGAACCGTCCCAAAGCGACAGGTTATAGCCGGCCCCGCCGCGAAACGGATACCACGCGAAAAAGTTGAACGTCGGCCGAATCGATTGCTCGAAACAGAACGTGAGCGCGAGCGCGGAGACGATGCATAGCGCGAGATTGACGAGCGGTCCGCCGACGGCGTTGACGAAATGCGCCCAGGGATGCGCGGGCAGATAGCTGATCTCGGCCACGCCCCCCAGAGGCCACATCACCACTTCATCCGCTTCGCCGCCGACGATGCGGGCGCCGAAGACATGGCCGAATTCGTGCAGCAAAATCGACACGAAGGCGATGGCCGCCAAGGTGAGTGCGTCGATCCACGTCCCCGGATAGACGTCTTTGATGCAGAAACGCAGAACGAGCGGGATCGCCACGATGAGAAAGAGAATATGGACGCGGATGGTCACGCCGAACAGGCGGCCAATGGGGAACTTCCAGGAAAGAATGTCGAACATGGCAAGCGTCCGTTCGGAACGAAGAGTCCGCAA
>JBAXFO010000900.1:0-2313 GCA_037139885.1 Planctomycetota bacterium | reverse complement strand
ATCCTGATCGGTGACGAGTTGCAGTTCGAGAGCTTCGCGTTCGTCCTTCTGTTCCTTCGTGGCCTTCTTGCTGTGCACGCCGGGAAGTTTGGCGATGTCCTCGCTCACCTTAACTTGGCTCTTTTCGAACGCATCGTGCTCGCCGAGATAAAGGCACGTGCCCGAGAAGCTGAGGAAGAACGCGATGATGATCGCCGCCATGCCGACATAGGCGGGGCCGCGACCGGTGACTTCGCCGCCGAAGAGGTTGAAGAGGCTGCCCAAGGGTTCGCTGTTTTTGAACGGACGGAGGAAATTGCGGATGCCGCCGGCGAGCAGAAGAAGCACGAACGACGCCAGCGGCAAGAGCGTCGCCGCGACGAAGAGCAGACCCGGTTGATCGCCGAAGAGGGACAGCATCAATTAACCTTTCAGTTCCTCGGCCTGATCGACATCCACGGTGAGGTGGTTGTTGTAGAAATTGAGCACAATGGCGAGCGCCACCGCCGCTTCGCCCGCCGCCATGACGATGACCATGAGAGCCATCGTCATGCCTTCGATCTCGAAGGCGGGATTGAAATGGGCGAAGGCGACGAAGTTGATGTTTGCGCCGTTCAACACCAGTTCCACGCCGATGAGCACGCCGATCGCGTTCCGCTTGGTCGCCATGCAGATGAAGCCGCAGACGAACAGGAGAGCGCCGATGAACAGATAATGGTTCAGTCCGATCTCGGTCATTTCGAGCGGGCCTCCCAGCGTTTGGCGCGGGCGAGGTACGCAGCCGCGATCAGGACCACCAGCAAATGCACCGACACGATCTCAAACGGCAGCAGATAATTCATGCGCACGATGCCCGCCGACGCGGGGACCACGTTCGGGGCGTCCGCATCAGCGGCGGCAGGGATCTTCGGCTCGACCTTTTCGGCCGGCTTCTTGCCGAGGTTTTTCAAATTGGTGTCGAGATCGTCGATTTCGGCTTTCTTGGCTTCGTCATTCAGCGGCGGCTCTTTCGATTGCTTCGGTTCCGCTTTCGGCGTGATTTGCGGTCGCGACGGGAACGCAGGATCTTTATGAGCCGGCCCGACGCCAACGCCCGCGAACCCCTGCCCGATCACCATCGTGTACGACGATGTCTTGGCGTTATCGCTTTGGGTCGGATCGCTTAACGTGGTCTTAGGAGCGAACACATAAACCGCCTCGTCCGCCAACTTCGGATTGCGTTCGGGTTTGCTCAAGAGGAACGACAAGACCAGCACCGCTAAAAACGCGAGCCCTGTCGCTGCCGAGATCGCCCATTCGGCGCTGCTCGTCCGCATGGTGATGAACGGCCCTTCCGCCGTGAGCATGACGCCGAAGACCACCAAAACCATCGTGCCGCCGACATAGACCAAAAGCTGCACGGCGCCGACCAAATCGGCGCCGATGAGAAAGAACAAGCCCGACGTGCCCGCCAGAGTGAACAAAAGCCAGGTGGCCGCACGCACGATATTGTGCGTGACGACGGTGGCGATCGCGCATGCGGCGATGAGCCCCGCGATCACCCAAAACAGAAACGGTTGCAGAAATTCCATCGAAACAAATCTCCGACCGACATCGTCTCGTTCGCCGGCTCCGAGCCGCATTGCCGCTAAACCACCGGCGGCTTCGCTCCGTGATAACCGACCGTCTCCGAAGCCCGAAACATCGAAACCATCGCCGTCCCCGGCTCGATGCGAGTCAAACGCACGATCGTCAGAATGAACATGACGACTCCCCCCACGCTGCCGCCGAACAACCCAAACTGCACGATCTTTTGCACGGGTCCCGGCACGATCAATACCCAAAGACTCACGCCGAGGATCAGCACGCACCCCATCGGCACGATGTACTTCCAGCAAACCATCATGACCTGATCGATGCGGAGGCGAGGCAACGTCCAGCGAATCCACATCATCACGAAGACGAGAAACCAGCATTTGCCGATAAAGACGACGACATTGATCACATTGCCCAGATACCAGCCGATCGTCGAACCGGCGCCGAAGATATTGGTCAACTCGAAGGGGATGCCAATGCTCCAACCGCCGAGGAACATGAGCGTGGCGATGCCGCTGACGGCGAACATGCTGCCGTATTCGGCCATGAAAATCACGAGCCAGCGAAAGCCTGAATATTCGGTGTGGAAGCCGGCGACCAGTTCGCTTTCCGCTTCCGCGAGATCGAATGGCGCCCGTTTGCAGCTGGCCAGAGCACAGGTGTAATAGAGCCAGAACGAGGCGAAGGTGAACGGATCGTGGAACAAATTCCAGTTCCAGATGCCCTTCTGATCGAGGGCGACCTGGTTTAAATTCATGC
>JBAXFO010000899.1:0-2315 GCA_037139885.1 Planctomycetota bacterium | reverse complement strand
GGCGTTGTTGCGTGCCGGATTGCCCCCCGCGCCTTCGACGACGAACGGGTTGTACGAGGTTCCCAAATAGCCCGAAAGTCCGGCCGCGCCGTTGCGCAATTCGCTGAACGTGACATAAGGCGGCACGCTCGGCGTGGCCGGCAACAGCTTCGTCATCAGCGAACCCAGAGACGGATATTGCAGCGCGGGCGTCGGGCGGTTGCCGGTCGTCATGAAGACGGTCGCCGGTCCATGCGAGGGAATGGTGTGCGCCAAGGAGCGGACGATCGTGCATTGATTCATCGCCCGGGCCATCTGCGGGAGATGTTCGCTGATGCGCACGCCCGGCGCGGAGGTGTCGATGGGGCGGAACTCGCCGCGAATGCCGTCGGGGGCTTCGGGCTTGAGGTCCCACATATCGATCGTCGAAGGGCCACCCGCGAGCCAGATCTGGATGACCGAATCGACCCGTCGCGGCTGCGCGGGGGCGGCGGCCTCGGCTTGCAGAACTTGCGGCAGGCTCAGCCCCAAAAGGCCGGCGGAGCCGATCTTCAGGAAATCTCGGCGTGCGAAGCCTTCGCAATCGGATCGAAAACGCGCCATGGTCGAACCTCGAAAGAGGTGGTGTCTCCGCGAACGGCCCAAGCCGTCGACGGCGAATCAGTGATTTAAGATAAATTCCCGTGTATTGATGAGCGCCCACATCGTGTCCGTGAACGCGGCCCGGCGATCGACGTTCTTGCGGTGTTCGCCGAACGCTCGGCGATCGTTCGCGGTCGGCAGCCGGCCGATCGTCGCCAGGAACAATTCCTCCAACACCTCGTCGTCGGCTTTTTTGCTCTGCACCAAAGTCGCCAGACGCCCTTGCGGATCGGCGAATTTCGCGAGCAATTGCGGATCGGTCATCAAGAACAATTTTTGCGGCAACGCCGGGTCCATCGTCCGCTCGCAATCGCAGGCGCTCGTTCGCGAAGGCCGGCCAAAGATGCGGAACGCATACGACAGCGCCGGATTCTGCAACTGGCTCGCCCCCACTTCGACGGCGCGCGCTCCCGGTTTGATCTCGGGACCGAACTTCTCGGCGACGCCCAGAGCGGAGTTCAAGACATCGACCACCGCCTCGGCCATCATCGGGCGAACATACGAGCGCGCGTAGTTGACCTTGTCGAGCCGATTGGTCGCGTTTGGCTTCGAGCTCAACTGATACGCCCGGCTATTGAGCACGAGGCGTTCGATGTGGCGGATGTCGAATTTCGCGTCGCCGAATTCCTTCGCCAGCGCGTCGAGCAATTTCTGATTCGAAGCGGGATTGCCCAGCGAAAAGTCGTCGACGGGTTGCACGATGCCGACGCCGAAATAATGGCCCCAAATGCGATTGACGAACGATCGCGCGAAGAATGGATTCTCGGGCGTCGCGAGCCAGCGGAACAAGCCTTCGCGGAGGTCGCCCCCCTTGACGAGCGGAATCTCCGGCCCGCCCAGCGCCTGAGCGGGGAGCACGGTGCCTCGTTCGGGATGCGTCAGTTTCTTGACGCCAGCGCCGATGTAAAGCTCTTTGACGATGCTGACCTGGCCGTTCTTGACCTGATCCTTTTTGCGTTCGTTGTTGACCGCGTCGATGAGCGGCTTCGAATCGCTCGTCGCGCCCAGGGCGACCTGGCTAAAGATATTGGCGTACGAACGATACTCCACCTGGCTCCAGCGGTCGAACGGATGCTTGTGGCATTGGGCGCACTCGATACGCACGCCCATGAACGCGGCCGCTGTCTTTTCCGCCCACGCCTCGGACGTCACATTCTGGCTTCGGCGCCAATAAAGATCGAGCGTCGCTCGTTCGGCGTAATCGTTCTCGTAGCCGTCGACGAGTTGCTTGTCGAGTTTTTCGACATGATCGATCCATTCCTGCGCCGTCTTGCCCTCACGGCTCGTGGCGAGAAGAATGCCGCGGACGATTTGATCGTAGGGCATGTTGTCCGCAACGCGTTTACGGAACCATTCGTGCCACTGCTGGCTGCGCTTGGCCTTGAGTTGCGCGGGCAGTTCGAGAGCCTGCGTTTCGTTGTTGGTGATATCGCTGAGCTTCGTCGCCCATTGGGCCGCGTGCAGCGGATGGGCGAGCAAGTCATCGATCTTCTTCGCGCGCTTATCGGGGGACGCGTCGGCGAGAAATTTGCGATAGTCGTCGGGCGAAGGGAGTTGGCCGATCGTGTCGATGGTGACGCGGCGCAAAAACTCTTCGTCGCTTGAAAGCTCCGAGGGAACCATGTTAAGCAATTTGAGCCGGGCGAAGACTTCGCGGTCGATGAAGTTGGTCGCGGGAATGTCGGGGTATTGAA
>JBAXFO010000898.1:0-2316 GCA_037139885.1 Planctomycetota bacterium | reverse complement strand
GGGCACCAAGGACGGCTGGTGGGGCGTGTCGCCGTCGGCCGAGGCGTTTCTCGACGATCTCGATCGACCGGGCCCCTCCCCTGCCCCGCGGCCGCCCGAAAAACCCACAAAGGAAACGGATGTCGAGCACTGGCTCGAACAATTCAAATCGGTCGACGAATCCGAGGAAGCTCGCCGTCTTCAATACATCGAACCGATGAATCCCGATGCCGGACTTGTCAAAAAACATCGACTCAAGCCAAAGAAGAAGGAAGATCAATAGCAAGCTCGGGGATGAGGCGCTCCGAATCCCAGAATCGGACTTCGCCAGCACGGTTCGCCATCTCGAATTTCGACGCCATTTCTTCGAAGACAACGGCCCGCAACGCGAGTATCGTGGAAGGGTCGCGGTGCGATCCCTGGGATTCGGAGTACCTCATCCCAGGGCTTGGGTGTTGTTGCAAAAGGGGGATGTTGTGCGACAGACGTTGGCTCTTCTCGCGATCTTGGCGGCGGTCGATGGGGCGGCCGCACAGGAGTTCAAGTTCAAGCCGCAAGAGATCGAGAAAAATCTCAGCGTCGGCTACGCGGTCACGCTCGTCGATGTCGATGGCGACGGCAAGAAAGACATCGTCGTCGTCGACACCAATCGCGTGCTTTGGTATCAGAATCCGACCTGGAAGCCGCGCGTCATGATCCAGGGGGGCACCAAGCCCGACAACGTTTGCATCGCCGCCCACGATATTGACGGCGACGGTAAAATCGATTTCGCTCTCGGCGCCGACTGGAAACCGTTCAACACGGCCTCGGGCGGCACGCTTCACTGGCTCAAACGCGGCCCCACTCTCGAAGACCCCTGGACCCTCTACCCCATCGATACCGAACCGACCGTCCACCGCATCCGCTTCATCGACATCGACGGCTCCGGCCAACCCGCCCTCGTCTCGGTTCCTCTCATGGGCCGCAACGCCACCGCCAAGGCGAACTGGATGGACGGCCAGCCGGTCCGCGTCACGGCTTATCGCATCCCCAAAGATCCGACCCGCGATCGCTGGACGCCCGACGTGCTCGATGAGTCGCTCCATGTCGTCCACAATTTCGCCGGCATCCCCGGCTCAGGAAAGGGGCAAGACATTCTCGCCGCCAGCTATGAAGGGGTTAGCCTCCTGTCGAACGCCAACGGCAAATGGACCGCTCGCCGCATCGGCGCCGGCAATCAGGCCGACCTGACCAAAAACCGCGGCGCCAGCGAAATCAAGCAAGGCACGCTGAAAGGCGGCCGCAAGTTCATCGCTACGGTCGAGCCATGGCACGGCAATCAGGTCGTCGTCTACACCGAACCGACCGATCCCAAGGGCATGCGGGTGCGCAATGTCATCGACGATGAACTTAAGTGGGGCCATGGCGTCTGGACCGCGGATCTCGACGGCGACGGCTCCGACGAGCTCATCATCGGCGTCCGCGACGACGGCGGCGCTCAAAAGAAAGGCGTGCGCATCTACCGGGCAACCGACGAACGCGGCTCGAAATGGTCGCGGCAGATCATCGAGGACGGCGGCGTCGCCGTCGAAGATTTAGCCGCCGCCGATCTGGATGGCGATGGCCGGGTCGACATCGTCGCCGTTGGCCGGGCGACCAAGAACGCGCGCATTTATTGGAACCAGGGGAAGTGACGGCGTTTCGCTGCCGCACAATGGTGAATAAATTTTCGATTTTCTTTTTGCGACGACATCGGCCGTTGTCGATCGAGCCCTCGCAGCTGCCGTTTTTTTCTCTCTGCCGACCGATTCTCACGGCGCTTGACGGACGGTGGATCGCCTGAAAGAAGGTAAAGCTCCCTCTCCGGGCGCATCTTCCCATCTCAAGTCCACCAGAGGGAAACCCGACAACCGAACGAATCGTTTCGCAGTTCGCAGCTAACGAACGTCGGGCCTCTCCATGACCGAACGAAATGCGTCAGGCAATTCCGCCTCGACTGTCAGGGGCTCATACCGAATGGGATGAAGAAAAGTCAAACTTCGAGCATGCAAGGCGATGATGCGGTCCCGCGCGATCTCGGTCGGGGACCCAAAAGGCTTCGTGGCCCCGTAAGCCGAATCTCCCCAAAGGGGATGGCCACGAAGCGACGCTTGCAATCGAATTTGATGCATCCGGCCGGTTTCGAGAACGAACTCAAGCAGCGTTCCCCCATCGACCTCCCGAAGCCGACGATAACGCAGCGCCGCTTCTTTCGCGCCGACTTCGCTGGGCTCCGCCTTCACGGAACGCGACTCCTCCGGAATTTTTCGCAGCCAATCGCGCCATTCGCCCTCGGCCTCCGCGACCGCTCCTTCGGCC
>JBAXFO010000897.1:0-2320 GCA_037139885.1 Planctomycetota bacterium | reverse complement strand
GACCAACACATCCGCGGGGACGTCGCCATCAAGCAAGCTGTCGGCCACGAGCTCGTCGTCGGCCACCAGCGCATCGCTGACATCGATCTCGTCGGCGGAGACTTCGTCGACCACGGCTGCGTCGACATCGACGAGCGCGTCATCAGGTTCCACCGCGACGACCTCTTCCTCGACATCGACAATGAGATCGTCGTCGGGGAGCGGATCGACGATCAGATCGTCATCGAGCGGCTCCACCTCGTCGGAGAGAATCCGATCGGGATCGAAATCATCGAACGGCGGAGTCGGATCAGGTTTCTTGGCCATGGGCCTGCCCGTGCGATTGGGGGTTCGGTGCGTGCTTCCGGACGACGCGCACTGTCACGTCCTAACATTCTGAGCGACGCTCGAAGGGAAGCCAGCGGAAATGTCGTCCGACGAGGCCGCAACTGCCATCGCGATGGCGGCTCGCACGGACTGCGTTCACTATAGCAGCCGTGACGATTCCGCGACAAGAGTCGACTTTGCCGGCTGCAACGATTTTTCCTCAAGTTCCGCCCGGGCGTTGTCGATAATCCAGGAGGATCATCCGGCGCCGTCGCCGAGCGACCTGTCGAACGCCAAATCAAGCGAGATCGCAATCATGGACGAAGCCACTTCGCTCTTCACGCAATGGGCCAATTTCTGCCTCATCTGGATCGGCTTCGGCACCCTCGTGGGCTTGCTCGCCAAACTCATCCTCCCCGGCAAAGACCCCGGCGCCACCTTCGCCACGCTCGTTATCGGCGTCTTCGGGAGCATCGTCGGCGCCGCCCTGCTGTTCTTCATCACCGGCCTGCGCGTCTCGCCCATCTCGCCAGGCGGTTTCGCCGTCGCCCTGGTCGCCACGATCGTCCTTCTGGTTCTCTACCGCATTCTTTACGGCCAAAAATGGACCACCGGCGTCACCATCCTCAAATGGCGCCGCACGCCCCGCCGCCGAGGCGCGACGTCGATGCTCGAAGAATAAGCTTGGGGATTCGCGTCGGCGTCGACATGGCATCAATCTCCGCTACCGCAGAGCATATTGCCTCGCCACCTCGACGATGGCGGCCGTGGTCTCCTTCCACGTCCAGTTCCGAAGCTCTTCGCCAAAAACTCGCGTCGCCGCCAGGAACTCGGCACGCCGGTCGTCGAACGCCGCCATCTTACCGGCCAACTCCACCGCGTCGTTCGGATCGTGCAGCAGCAGATCGGCAAGTTCGGCGGGATATCGCTCCGCCACCCCGGCGCCCCGTGAAACAATCGCTGGCAAGCCACGGCACAGCGCTTCGTGAACCGCGAGACCGTACGGTTCGAAGCGCGTCGGACTGACAAGCACATCCGCGGCCGCCATCACCTGCGCGATTTCAGTGGTATGTCCCAGAAGTCGCACGCGCGACGTCAAACCCAGTCGATCAACTTCGCCCTGCCAATAGGCAACCGGCCCGCCGCCCGCCGCCAAAACTCGCCACGATGCCGGCAGCTTGCCGCACGCATTCAGCAATGTATCGAGCCCCTTCTTGGCGCCGATGCCCAGCGTGCCCACGAAAATCGCCAACCGCTCCGACTCGGCGATTCCCCAGCGGTGTCGCGCCTTCGTCCGCTCGTCCGCTGTCGTCAGACCGAACTCGTGAGAATCGTTGCCGTAATAGACGACGTGGATCTTCGCACGGTCGATGCCGATGCCGAGAATATCCTGTTTCGATTTCTCGGAATTCGCGATGATCACGCGGGCATGCTGAAAGGATCGTCGCTCGGTCGCGATGTCGCGATCATGAGCCCATGCCTTCACCTGTCGCCGCAGCCAGGAACCGAGGGGAGTCAAGCGCGGTGCAGGATGATGAACGAAATGCGCCCAATTGATGTCGGGCCAATCGCAATTGCCGCCGTTCACGACGACACGCGTCTGCGGATTCTCCTGAGTCAACCGCGCCGCGATTCGCCGCCCAGCCCGCTCCAGAAGCAATCCCCCAAAAAGATGCTTCCCCCAGGGCCGGGCGACGTGATGATAGGTGACCCGCGGATGCCGGCTCAACGCCTCATCGCAGCTATGGGCGACAACATGAACGCGCTCGCCGAACGTCTCGGCGAGATGCCAGGCGAAATAATAATTCGCCCGATCCATTCCGCCCTTGCGATTGAAATCCCCCGTCACGATGACCCATTGACCATCCACAAGCACGCCCCGTTTGAAACCCGAATCGCATGACGCACGAGAATACCACACATCGCCGCAAACCCCAAAAGATATCGAAAAAATGCCCAGTTAGCGGCTCTCCGCAGGAGAGCGCTGCCAGCAACGCCGCGATCGCCGTGGAGT
>JBAXFO010000896.1:0-2331 GCA_037139885.1 Planctomycetota bacterium | reverse complement strand
CGCTTGGGGGCTCCGTTTTGCTCGGGGCCAGCGCCATCCGATTGGGCACGGTGATCGATTCAAAGCTCGACATGTCGACCGGATCGTCCTTGACAAGTGGCTTCAATCCCATCCCGCCGGCAAGGAACTCGGGCCGATCGAGTGTGAACTTAAAGCGCTCGTCTTCAGGGGGCGTGGCAACGATCAATTGAAGCGATTCGACGAACGGCCCCGAGTGCGCCTTGAGCGAATCGTGGAGAGGCGAGCAGCATCCGCGGCGGCGGGCGAAGTCGAATCGATCGGGCATGGCCAAGCTCGTCAGCACCACAGGCACGCGGATCAGAACATCGAAATTCAGCGCATCGCCTGGCAACACAGGGATTTCATTAAGAACTTTGCTGGCGTTCTGGGAATCCAGATTGGCGCTTGTGGCTTCATGCCGCAACAGGACGTATTCGTGCAACTTGCCGCCGCTCGCACGCCGCACGACAAGTACGGTGTAGACCGGATCGCTCGTTCGAATGTCCTGCGAGAACGCCAAAAGCGTCGCGGCGGGTTCTTCTTCGGCGCCCTGCGTGCGAATTTTCGTCGTGACGCTCTTGATCGACGGGGCGCCATTCCCTGATCGCGGCGCCGCGGCGATTCGAACCGCAGCCTTCCGGGGGGCGGCGTGGATGTCGGTGATCGGCACATCGAACGCCAGCGTCTTGATGCCTACGTCCGCACGGCCCAGAACGCGGTCCCACGCTTTCACTTCGGCCGCCTTCACCTGGGCGCGAGCTTTGGCGGCAACCTCTTCCTTCTTGACTTCCGCGCTCCTGGCTTCGGCTACCCGCGCGGCCGCGGCTTTTTCTTCTTGAGTGGTGACTTCCGGACCCTTCGCGACCAAGGTTCTCCCTTCTTTTTTCGGCTCGGGAGCGGCTTCGATCGCAACATCCGGCGCGACATCCGGGATGGCCGCGGTTTGAACGGTTTCCGTCAACACGAGCGGCACGCCGAGCGTCTGGGAAATCGTGGTCGCGTCGATTTCTTGCACAGAGACCTTGTCGTTCGGCATCAAGAAGACCTTGCCGGCCGCGTCGTGCGTTACGAGCGGCAGCGAAAAATAATGCACGATGTTGTCGCGTTCGATCACCGCGAATGCTCGAGCAGGATCGACCTGGAAGTTCTTCTTCGGCAAATCGCCCCCCGCGAGAGCGATCGCATCGGCGAGGCGAAGGCCGCCCGGTTCGATTCGTTGTTTTCCCGGCGCCTTGACCAGTCCGGTGACGGCGACGGTCAGAATTTCGTCCTTGCCGTGATGCGGTCCGCAGAATTCGGGCTTTCCCAAGCCATGGCACCCGAGCGGCAAGAACCAGAGCGCCGCGAGCAACGCCCGCATCCGAGATCGATTTCGAGTCGTGTCAATCATCGCTTCCCCCTTCTTGTTCGTCGTCAAAAGTTGTTGACAGCTCGATTACGGTCGGTGCGAACACTTGTGCCCATCGCCGCACGCCGAGCACGGCGGAGGCGGAGGCGGGATTTGCGACGGGGGACACAGGGCATGGCAGTTATTGACGTAAATATTCAGGAACGCTTGGATGCGTTCCTCGAGGCCAGGCTCATTCACAGCGAAAAGCTCCATCGCGACCACGTCCCGAAATTCGGTGAATTGGGAAGTCGCAACCGATTCTTCGCGCACGCGGATGGGCGGGATTTGCTTGATGACCGTGGTGATCAGCGTCGTGACGGCCGCGATCGTCTTGTCCTCGCTCTCGTTGGTGACGCCCGTGATGTATTGCTTGCCGACGTCGAAATCGAGCTTGTACTTGAGACTTCCCGCGGCCGGGCGTTTGAAGTCGACGGTGAAGATTTCTTTTTGCGTGACGAAATCGGTCGCGACTTCGCGCGTTTCGAGCTGCGGTTCGAAAACCACGACGCCCTCATCGGTCACCTTGCCGTATCGTGAGCGGAGCACCGATAACTGCAAGTGCGTCGGCACTTCGAGCGTGGTCGGCACGCCCTTAAGATGTTTCTTGACAGGCACGCAATTTTGGCAGCCGTCGTGGGAGTAAAGCGTGCTGGTGATCGATGTGCAGCCTGTCGGCAGCAAACAGCCGAGCGTGGCGAAGAGCGTCATCCAGGGTCTGGAGAATGCGGGGTTCATATTACACCTTGTGATTCGTGAAAAAGTTCGAGGCGCCAGCGACACGTGCGGGGGCCTTATTTTGTTTCGGGGCGATGGATCGACACGGGCAGCGTCAACGAGCCGCCTGGCAGCGGTTCGAGGTTCGTGGGGGCGATGACGCTGTCGACGCTCGGAGGACCCGAACCCGCGCGGGTGCCGCAGTTGGTGCAGCCATTGAAATGTTG
>JBAXFO010000895.1:0-2335 GCA_037139885.1 Planctomycetota bacterium | reverse complement strand
CCGCCAAGGATCGCGGCCTCGTCGAGCTGGCGAAGCGGCATTACAAAGTCCCCGAGCAGGCGGACGAATTCACCGCCCAGCCCGAGCTCCGACTCTTCGGCGGCACCATGCTCCGCCCTGCGATCGAAGACACCATTCGCGATTTTCAAGCCCGCGAAGGCATCACCATCGCCACCAACTGGAACGGCTGCGGCATCCTCGTCGGCGAAATGAAGACCAAGAAAATTCCCGACATCTATTTCGCCTGCGAGCCGCGATTCATGGAGAAGGTGCAAGACCTCTTCGAACCGGCCGATATCGTATCGAGCAACCGCCTGGTCATCGGCTTCGCGAAGGGGAATCCCTTCGACATCAAGACGCTCAAGGATCTGGGTCAGAAAGACCTGAAGCTCGGCATCGGCAATGAAAACCAGTGCGCTCTCGGCGATCTCACGAAGATCACGTTCACGCGCACGGGCCTCATCGACCGCATTCGCCGCAATGTCGCCAAAGAGGCCCCCTCGGGAGATTTGCTCATCAGCGATTTCCGCGCCAAGGCGCTCGACGTCATCGTCTGTTACGAAAGCAACGTCACGCCCTATCTCGACGAAATGGATTTTGTGCCGATCTTCATCGGCGAATCGAACACGGATTGCACCAATCCGCTTCAGCCCGTCGCCATCGGCAAGGCGTGCCGTACGCCGCAGCTGGCCCGCCGATTGCTCGACGCGATGCAAACGCCCGAATCGAAAGCGAAGTTCGAGAAGCTCGGCTTTGGCTGGGCTCTGGCGAAACGTTAGCCAGACGCGAAGCCGCTTCGTAACATGTTCCCATGGAGGGCCGTGTCATGGGTCTGCTCGCCGATTGGCAAATTCGTCAGCTCGTCAAAATCGAACCGTTCGCGGAAGAGTCGCATCGCCCCGGCGTCGTGTCGTACGGCGTCTCCAGCTATGGCTACGATGTCCGCGTGGGCCGCAGCTTCAAGATCTTCACCAACGTCTACGGCGCCGTCATCGATCCGAAGAATTTCGATCCCAGCGCCTTCGTCGACATCGTCGGCGATTCGTGCATCATTCCGCCCAACAGCTTCGCCCTCGCCGAGACGGTCGAATACTTCGAAATCCCGCGCGATGTGCTGGCGACGTGCCTCGGCAAATCGACCTACGCCCGCTGCGGCATCATCGTCAACGTGACGCCGCTCGAACCGGAATGGCGAGGTAAGATCACCATCGAAATCAGCAACACGACCCCGCTGCCCGCGAAGATCTACGCCAACGAAGGCATCGCGCAGATTCTCTTCTTCAAAGCCGACCAGGTCTGCGAAAAGAGCTATGCCGACAAGAAGGGCAAGTACCAGGACCAAAAGGGCCTGACGCTGCCCTTCGTGGTCGAGACGAAATAATCGGTTCGCCGCTGGGTGCCTCATGTCTGACCGACTGCTTCGTCAACAGCTCCGCAGCCAACTCGACGATCTCGAGGCTCGCGGTCTCACGAAGCGTGAACGTTCCTTGCAGGGTCCGCAAGGGGCGGTGGTGAGCGTCCGCGGCCAAGACGTCGTCAATTTCTGTGCGAACAATTATCTCGGACTCGCCAATCACCCCGACATCGTCGCCGCCGCTCAGGACGGGCTTGCCCGCTATGGCTACGGCGTCGCCTCGGTGCGCTTCATCTGCGGCACGCAAGACATCCACAAATCGTTCGAAGCCGCCCTCGCCGACTTCTTCGGCAAGGATGACGCGATCCTTTACAGCTCGTGTTGGGACGCGAACGGCGGGCTCTTCGAAACCCTTCTCACCGACGCCGACGCCATCATCAGCGACGAACTCAATCACGCCAGCATCATCGACGGCGTCCGGCTGTGCAAAGCCCGTCGGCTGCGTTACAAGAATTGCGACATCGCCGATTTGCAACGCCGGCTGGAAGAATCGCAAGATTGCCGGTTTCGCATGATCGCCACTGATGGCGTCTTCTCGATGGACGGCTCCCTCGCCCCGCTGCCAGAAATCTGCGAACTTGCCGACCGTTACGACGCCATCGTCATGGTCGACGACAGCCACGCCACCGGCCTGATGGGCCCCGGCGGCCGCGGCTCTCCGGAAGAGCTCGGCGTTCTGGACCGCATCGACATCATCACGAGCACGCTGGGAAAAGCTCTGGGGGGAGCCGCCGGCGGGTTCACGTGCGCTCGCCGAGAGATCGTCGACTTGTTACGGCAACGCTCGCGGCCCTACCTGTTTTCGAACGCCCTGCCGCCGCCGATCGTCATGGCCGCCCACAAGGCTCTCGATCTCGTGCAAGCGAGCGGCGAACTCCGTAACCGACTGCACGCCAACGCCCGCCAACTTCGCGGCTCTCT
>JBAXFO010000894.1:0-2340 GCA_037139885.1 Planctomycetota bacterium | reverse complement strand
GGATCCACAGGCCCCGACGAACCGGATCGTTGTCGAAGTTCGAGCCCCAGGCGACAAGCCAGCTTGGCTGCATCAGAATTCCGATGCGGTCATCAGGCAGATCCACGGGCTGATTGGCCGGCCAATCTTTGAATCCGTAGGCCGTTTCCGTTTGCGCCAACCTCCCGAATTTTTTTCGAACATCCCGCCCCCACAGATCACCCGACGCCGGCTTGTTCGTCGCGTAGAAACTCAACTTCGAACCGAGGTGCTGCTCCATCAAATTAGACAACTTCAACTTGCCGGGATTACGAAAGGCGTTGTCGAATTTGATCCCGGCGCCATTGACGAACGACTTGGGCGTGGTCAGGAGCTCCTTCAGCACATCCTTGTCTCTCTGCAGAATGTTCATGACCAGCAGGTCCGTGTCCAGGACCAGTTGATCGGCATGGTGGAAGTAATCGGGCTGGGGGTCTTTGCAGACAAGGGGAGCTCGATCGTAGCCGAAGTACTCGTGGAAGAACCCGAGCAAGCGCGGTTTGTAGATCTTGGAGTCGTCGAGGATGCGGCGGACATGTTTCGCGACATCCTCCCGCGTCCGGAGTCCTCCGTTCTTGGCGGCCTCGAAGAGCCCGGGCTCGCGATCACCGGAGAAGGCCAGGCTGAGGGCGAAGGCGAGTTCGTCCGGGGAAAGCATGCTGACGCCCGGCCGCACCACCGCCCCGCGGCCCAATTCAAAGCGGTGCAGCGCCTCGGGCGACAGCAGCGGCGCCATGAGCATCGTCCGCCCCGCGGAGGGCAGGTCGCCCGGAGGCACGGAGCACTTCTTGTGCAGGGCCACCAGCCCTTCAATCTCCTCGGCTGACGGTTCACGAACCAGCACCATCCGATAGACGGACCGGACGGCCACTTCCATTTCCTGTCGGCTGGGCGCCTTCGCGGGATCGACCAGCGCCAGAAAATCGCGGTGCTTGCTCTTGTAGTCTTGGCCCTTCTCGTTCCGATTCGTCAGCGCCGCGACGATCTTCTCGGCGTTCCGGAGGAGGATATCGGTGCTGCCATCATCGATCCAGTACAGCGCGGCGTAGTCCTTGATGCCCGCTTCCGACTGGAAGGCGAACGGCTGAGAGAATCTCTTGGAGAAACTCTTGGGACTAATGCCAAGCGAATGGGAAAACCCCACGGCGTACCCCTCGGGCGAGAATCGCCACAATCGCGCCGGCGGCGGAACGCTCGGGCCGGGCTTGCTACCGAACAGCTCCGAGTGGGGCAGACGATTCCCCTCGCCAGGTCGGATAGCCACTTCGGCCGGTTGGGCCGTTCCCTTGGGCTGACCGCCCAAACGCGCCTGGATCAAATCCGCCACCTTGCGAAGAGTGTCCAGGTCGGGTTGCGGTTCCTTTTCCGGTGGCATGTCGCCCGCACGGAGACGCTCCAGAATGGCCGCGTAGCTGGCACGGTCGCCGGCGACATCCGACTTCAAGTCGTGGAGAGCGAATTTTCCCTTTTGGACCTTCGCGTTGTGACAACGCACGCAATTTGTCTGGAAGAACGACTGAACAATCTTCGCGTCGGCTGCTTCAGCCGGGGTCTGGCCAAGTGCCGTCAGTGCGATGATCATGGAAAGCGAGAGATTCACGGAACGTCTCCAGTCTTTCACGCATGGCGAGTTAGAACAATTGCGACATCAACGCAAATCAGTTTGCGAACTCTTCTGAAAGCGTGGCGGCAGAACGACTTGGGGATTCGCTCGCAGCAGAGCCGCATTCGCCTCGGAAAGCTCGGTCAATCCGGTAAGCCGGAACGGCCGTTTGCCTTTGTAGTCCGCGATGACCTTCGCCACCTCGTCGGAAATCGTTTGCACTTTCGACAGCTTAAGAAAACCATCGTTCGTTTTCAGCATCGTCGCAGTCAACGGAGCCGAGGTCAGTTTCGTCAGTCCGTTGAGCAAGATCGTTCCGCGATGCTCCGCGAGGGCTGCGGCGGCTTCGTCGGAAATCTCCATCAGGCCGAAGAGCGTGAATTTGCTCCGATGTTTGGCCAGTTCGCGGGCGGCTTCGACGGACAGGCTTCTCAATCCATTGAGCATGAGCTTTCGCCGAATTCTGGCTAGCGCCCTCGCGACTTCAACGGAGATTGTGGTCAGGCCGTTCAGCGCCAGACCGCCGTGCTCCCCCGTCGCTAACGCCTCGGCGACCTCCGGCGTAATTGTCGTCAGCCCGTTGAGACTTAAACCAACTGGCTCCCCCCCTTCTCGGAACGATAAAATTCGGGCGACCTCCGGAGTAATGCTCGTCAACCCGTCGAGGTGCAAGGTTCGATCGCCGACCTCGACCTTGTGTTTAACCAGGACTTTGGCCG
>JBAXFO010000893.1:0-2343 GCA_037139885.1 Planctomycetota bacterium | reverse complement strand
AGATGACGAGTCGCCAGTCGGGATTGCGCTGTTTGCAGGCCGCGACGACATGGCGGAGCAAATGAATTTCGCCGACGCTGACGCCATGAAGCCAGACCGTCGGCCCGGGCCAGGATTTGGTCAAAAGCGGATGGGACGCGTCGCCGCGGAATTTCGCTCCGAGACCGCGACGATATTTGCCCGTCGTCGCGGCTTTATAAAGCAGCCACGGCGACAGGATGACGAGAATCGTCAGATAGAGAAGATTCAATATCCACGGCATGGGAATCCATTCCCTTGTAAGCAGCGGCGAACCAACAGGTTTCGTTACTTCGCGGTCGTACGCATGCAACAGTTCTTGAACTTCTTGCCGCTGCCGCACGGGCACGGATCGTTGCGGCCCACCTTGTCCGCGCGATTGCGGATCGGCTCGATCTTCTTGCCTTCGCCCCCGGCGTTGGTCGTGACGCTCTCTTGTTGCGAACGAACGGCTTCGGCGGCGTTCAACGCCTTGGGCGCGTCGGCATGCGTCGCGGCGCTGATCGACCAGACCGATTCCTGGAAGCTTTCATCGTCCTCCAGACGGAAGACGGCTTCCGTCACCTTTTCGCTGACGCCGTCCCACATCGTGTCGAATTCTTTCATGCCCTGACGCTTGAACTCGGTCTTCGGATCGATCTGTGCGTAACCGACCAGGCCGATGCCCTGCCGGAGATGATCCATCACGTACAGGTGATTCTTCCACGAGCGATCGAGCTTGTCGAGAATCAGGTTCCGCTCCATGCGGCGCATTTCGGGGCGGTAGCGATTGTCGTAGGCGTTCCACAACAGGTTGCGGGCCTGATCGTGGTCCATGCCGGCGAGCGTCTCGGCGGAGACATCGACGCCCAGGTTCTGCTTGGCCCAGTCGGCGAGCTCTTGCGCGTCTTCCGCTTCAGCGACATCGGCGCCGGCGAACGATTCTTCGAGCTTCGTGTCGATCTGTTCCTGCGTGGTCGCGGGGAACGCCTTGCGGCTCGTCTCGAGCAAAAGCTCTTGCAGCTTGGCCCGCGATTCGGTGCGGAAGGTTTCTTCGGTAATGCCCGTGCCGCCGAAGCGATTTTGAAACCAACGCAGCAGCCCTTCGCGGTCGTACTTGGCGCCGCCCGACTGCGCGTTGAGGGCAGTCCGTTCGGACATGTAGCGGGCCATGGCGAGCGTGACGGGGAATTCGGATTCCTTCGTACGATATTGCGAGCGGATTTCGCCGAGAATGCGGGCGCGAATCTCGGCCCGGCTCTTCTCGATCAATTCTTCCGCTGCGATCTTCTGGCCGAACTTCGTCTTCGCCCAGTCGCACAGCGATTGCAAACCCCAGTTCGGATCGAGGTAAACCGCCCCCTTCGAAAGATCGACGCTGGCCACCTGCTTCTCGCCGGCGGTGATGCACATCTGCGTGATGTCGTCGCGTTCCATCTTGCGAAGCTGTTGCGGCGTCACCTTGAGATCCCAGGCCTTGTTCGCCCGGTCGGCAAGGCCCGTGTAATTCCATTCCTCCGCTTCCGCTTCCGGATCGAGCAGCTCATCGAGCATCTCGTAAACCGTGGTCGGAATCATGTTCGTGGCTTTCTCGCGGGCGACCACTTCCGCATCTTCGAACGGGATGCGCAAGAAATCCTTGGTTTCGAGCTCGACGTTCAGCCGATCGGACGCGAGCTCGGCAAAGCTCGAAGCGCCGTAATCGTCGGCCATGAAGCGATTGAGGGCCGCTTCCAATTGGCGTTCGATCATGTCGAGAATGCGTGCCTTGCAATTGCCCCCTTGGAGGATCTCCTGGCGGAAGCCGTACACGCGCTTGCGCTGATGATCCATGACTTCGTCGTATTCGAGAAGGTTCTTACGAATGTCGAAGTTGCGTTCCTCGACTTTCTTCTGGGCGGCCTCGATGCGGCGCGACACCATCTTGCTCTCGATGGCCTCGCCCTCGTTCATGCCCATACGCTGCAGCACGCCCGCGACCCATTCGCCGGCGAAGATGCGCATCAAGTCGTCTTGCAGCGAGATGAAGAACCGGCTCGAACCGGGATCGCCCTGGCGGCCCGCTCGGCCACGGAGCTGATTATCGATGCGGCGCGCGTCGTGGCGTTCGGTGCCGACGACATGCAAGCCCCCCATCTCGGCGACTTGCCGGCCTTCTTCGATCATGCGTTCCTTGACGCGAATGTCGTCGACGACTTCCTTCCATTCGCTATCGGGAACGTCGAGGCGGGTCGGATATTTTTCCTTGAGCCGAGCCCACGCGAGCGTTTCCGCATTGCCGCCGAGGATGATGTCCGTGCCGCGGCCGGCCATGTTCGTCGAAATGGTCACCGCGCCGATGCGGCC
>JBAXFO010000892.1:0-2348 GCA_037139885.1 Planctomycetota bacterium | reverse complement strand
GCATTTACACCGAGACCGAACGAGGCGCGCTCAGCGACATCACCTTCGGGTTTCATCGCCTGTTGTCGTGGTTCTACTATTTTTGAGCGGCGCGCTGCGGTTACGATTTCAATTCGAAGCGCGGCCAGAGCGCCGCGACCATGATCGTGACGGCCAGGGCCGAGACCACGCCTTGCATGCGTTGGTAGGCGCCGGTCAACGTGCCGAATTCTTCGGACGGCACGATGACGATCAGCGGCAACACCAGACCCATTTGCACGCCGGCATAAGCATAACGCCCACCGGTCTTCGCCAGGTACGCGGCCAGGAACATGCCGAAGAACACGAGCGCCAGAAGCAGCGGAAAGTGATCGATCTGCGTCAAAATCAGCAGCGAGAAAAGAGCCCAGGCGGAGCCGAGCGCAGCTCCCAAAAGGCGAAGTTCGCCTTTTAAGAGCACACCCTGAATATCGGCGGCCAGCGTGAGCATCATGACCGAGATCACGGCCTGAGTCGCCGGCAGATCCAGCCAGCGTGCGGCCAGTTGCGTGAGCATGGCGGTGACGCACAGCATGACCGCGCGATTGAGCCAATCGAGGCGAACCGGCAGCAGCAGCGTCGTCCCGGCGGTGATCGTCAGTTTGCGTTCCGTGCCCGCCAACCAGTTCACGGCATCCGCCACGACCACGCCCAGCGTGACGGCGGTGAGAACCTCGACTCCGTAAGACGCCGCCTGATCGGGATCGCTACGGGCGAATTGAAGGATGGCGGCCAGGTACAGTCCTGCATTGAGAGCTGTGTAAGCGAGTCGGCCGGCGAAATAGATGTAGAACGCCAGGGCGATGAGGGCCGCTTCGATGATGAGCTGCAAGACGATTTGATTGGGCAAGAGAGCCTGGATCAAGATGCCCGCGAGCACGCCGAGGCCGCGGCCGACAATGCGTTCGACGCCTTTTTGAAAGACCGTGAAGGGCACCGAGACCATGACCATGTGCGTCGTCCAAACGGCGAGGTTGGCGTGCGGCAACCGCCACCATTCGGCCAACGCCAGGCACACTCCCGCGGCGATCGCCACGCGCAGGGCGTAGGCGGTATCGGAGGCGGCCGTCGTATCGGCGACGAGACTCATGGATTCATTTCAGCAAGGGTGTCGAGGCTATTTCGCGTCGAGGCTGTTCGTGGCGCGCGTGCTCGATTTCAAATAAATCTCGTGCGTCTTTCCTTCGCGAGTCACGAAGAATTGGCCACCCCATTTCTCGACTTGATAAGGACCCGTCTTCCAGATGACCGTCTTCGAGGCGGGTTGATATTCATATTCCCCGGCGCCCGTCATGCGGTCGCCGGGCAGGTACGCCTGATAGCGACCTCCCTTCTCCAACACGAACGAACCCAGAAAGAGGGGGATGCCTTTGGCGGTCGGGATGGTGAAGATGCGATACTTCCCCGGCCTTGGGCCTTCCGCTTCGGGCTGCCCCAAAGCCGGCCCAAGGATCAACGCCAGCGCGGCGCACACCAAGACGGAACGACGACGAGAGAACATGGGCAGCCTCCGTAAACGAATGGATGGGCGGCGAGTCGGCGGCTCGCTTCCCCACAGAGCTCAAGGCAATGGGAGTTTATTGAGCGGCGGCGGCGCCCGCCTCGCCTGTTCGAGGACGGCATGGATCTCGCGGACATCGACGCAGTTGCTCATGAGCTGCGCCTTCGAAGTGAGCGAGCAATTGACGCCGACGAGTTCGTTGCGGTCGTTGACGACGGGGCCGCCGCTGTCGCCCTGGTTGATTGGGAATTGCGCTTCGACGATCCAGGCTTCCACATCCTGCTTGTTGTCCATACGGAATTTCTTGAACGCGATCTGCCGGACCGAGCCCTCCGTATAAACCCAGAGAACGCTGCTCGCGCCGGGATTGCCGACCGTGAAGACTTTGTGGGCGACGCCGATGCTCTTGGCGGCCACCGACAACGCGAGCGTCTGCGGAGGCGACGAGCGCAAGCGCAGCACGGCCAAGTCGCGCTTCGCGTCGGCCACGATCACATCGCCGATGATCGGCTTCTCGCGGCTGAGATAATGGTCGCGAACCGAGATCGGTTGTCCCTCAGCGTCGAAGCGCGGAAAAAAGACGCGAGCTTCCGTCGCCCCTTCGATGACGTGGTACGCCGTCAAAAACAAACGGCGTTCGACGTCGACCAACGCCCCCGTCCCCGTACTCATGAGCGGAAACTGCCGGGGGACATTCACCCAGCCGATCGATTGCAACGTGCGGGCGTAGACCTCCGCTCCGGTCGATGCGGGGGGAGGCGGCGCCGGCTTGGTCGGCTCCAGATCGACCTTCGGCGGCGGCGGCGGCGGCTTGGGGGTCGGATCGTCC
>JBAXFO010000891.1:0-2348 GCA_037139885.1 Planctomycetota bacterium | reverse complement strand
ATGCTCTTCTCGTTGTCTTGGAAGTCCCGCAGGTGTTGCTCGCCCAACGCCCCGTCGTTGGCGGTGACGCGCTGGCAGTAGTTCGGTTCCTTGCTCGTCTTGATCTGGTTGATGAGGTCACGAACGGCCAGGGCGTGAAGTTGTGAGGCACAGAAGACGAGCGTCTTTTGCCGCTGGTCGATCGCGTCCATGAACAGCTTCACCCGGTACGCTTCGCGCTCCTTGATCTCGATGATCTTGTTGAAGTCTTTCTCTTCGTAGCGTTTGCCGGTCTCGACTTCGCCTTCAATCAACTGGTCGTCGGGCGTGTAGACGTACTCGTCGAGCGTGGTCTGAATCTGCTTCACCTTGAACGGCGTCAGGAAGCCGTCGTTGATGCCGTCCTTGAGCGAGTAGATGTAGACCGGCTCGCCGAAATACTTGTAGGTGTTGACGTTGTCCTTGCGCTTCGGCGTGGCGGTCAGACCGAGCTGCACGGCCGGTGCGAAGTATTCGAGGATGCCGCGCCATGAGCTTTCATCCTTGGCACCGCCGCGATGGCATTCGTCGATGACGATGAAGTCGAAGAAGTCCGCCGGGTACTCGCCGAAGTACGGTGACGGCTCGCCGTCCTTGGGTGGTCCGCACATGAAGGTTTGGAAGATCGTGAAGAACAGGCTGCCGTTCTTGGGGACTTTGCCTCTTTTCTTGATGTCTGACGGTTCGATTCGCACCATCGCATCTTCGGGGAAGGCCGAGAAGGCGTTGAACGCTTGGTTGGCGAGGATGTTGCGGTCGGCAAGGAACAGGATGCGTGGACGACGCGACGGCTCCCCGCTCAGATTCCAGCGGCTTTGAAACAGCTTCCACGCCAGTTGAAACGCGATGAAGGTCTTGCCCGTGCCGGTCGCCAGCGTGAGCAGGATGCGTTGCTTGCCGGCGACGATGGCTTCCAGCACGCGCTCGATGGCGATGTCCTGATAGTAGCGGCCTTGGAAGTAGCCGCCCCGGTCTTCAAACGGGATCGCGGCGAAGCGGTCGCGCCAAGCGTTCTGCTCGGCGAAGGTGAGGTTCCAGAGTTCATCGGGAGTCGGGTAACGGGGCACGTTCCCTTCGGTCCCCTCGTCCATGTCGATGCCGTAGATGCCTTGCCCGTTGGTGGAGTAGGTGAAGCGGATTGCCAGCTTTCCGGCGTAGTTCTTCGCCTGCGCGACCCCTTCGGTGATTGCCTCATCCCACGCCTTGGCTTCGACAACCGCCAGCTTGGTGTTGCGGTATTCCAGCACGTAGTCGGCGGTGAGTGACTTACCTCGCCGCCCGTAGCCTTCGAGTCGTCCGGGCGCGATCGGGTACTCTCGCCGAATGCGGCTCCCTTCGACGACGCCCCATCCAGCGGCGGCGAGTGCGGGGTCAATGTGTTCGGCACGGGTTTCGGCTTCGTTCATGGCTTGGTGGCTTTGCTTTGAGAGCCCGGCGGAACGGTTTGCGTCTAAATGAAAAAGTCTTGCAGAATCAACGCCTTACGTGCTTTGTCGCTTCATCGGCTGAGTTGTGTCTAAATGAGGCTCAGGCCCAAAACGGGATGTAGCTTCGATACCGCAACGACGTTTGCTCTGGGTCCGCCAGTTTGATTTTGCCGGAATCGACGGCGTCGCGGATGGCCCTCGAAACCGATTCCGCTTTTTTCTCTGGCAGCCGGAATCGCTCTCGAAGACTTTGATTTGTCATTTTCTCGTTCATCACGTAACGCAAGCAGCAGTGTTGGTAGGTGGCACGGATGCGGTCATTGCGATCCATCTCTTCAAAATCTTGATGAGCGAACAGCACCGCCGTTGTCCTTTTCTCGCCGACGCGAAAATCGGGCGCGGGGAGTTGGTACGCTTCGGCCGCTTGAATCACTTTATCCACTCCGCTTCCCTTTTCCTCGCAGATGCCGAGCCGGCGCATCAGATCGGCGAGCCGCTCGTTGCGCGACTGGTACTCGTCAATAAAACGCTCCGGCGAGATGAATGGTTTGCCGGGATTGGAGATTTCCATCCGGTCGTCATACAGCTCGATCATGACCGACGTTCCCGACTCGCTGAAATCCTGATGGATCAGCGCATTCGCCACGAGTTCGCGCACGGCGATCTCCGGGAACATCTTCACTTCCCGGCGGAGTGCCTGCTCGATGATTTCGTTCGACGGCACCAGCCCGTTGATGAATTCCACCAGCCCTTGGAAGCCCACGGCGTAGCCTTTGGTGCCCGGCTTGTCCGACTTCGTTTTGAGCTTGCTGGTCCCTTCATAGACGATGACCCGTGGAGCCTTTCGAGCCAGCCGATCAAACTGATCCAGCTTCTTCGCGAACAACATCGCTCCCAGATTCG
>JBAXFO010000890.1:0-2360 GCA_037139885.1 Planctomycetota bacterium | reverse complement strand
TCGGCGTCAAAAATCGCGACGGGAAACCGCCGACGTTCGTGTTCGGCCTGCCGGGCAATCCCGTGAGTTCGTACGTCTGCTTCGAGTTGTTCGCCCGGCCAGCGCTTCGCAAAGCCATGGGTCTGCCGACGCAGGCGTTTTGGGTGAAAGCGGCTCTGGCGGCGGACGCGACCTTTAAAACCGATCGGCCGACCTATCATCCCGCGCGGCTCGAATTGGTCGCCTGCGGGTGGACCGTGCGTGCCGTGCCGTGGTTGGGATCGCCGGATTTGCGGGGCGTCACGGCGGGCAATGCGCTGATGCTGTTTCCCGAAGGCGACGGCGTCCACCGCGCGGGCGACACGATCGATGTGCTCCTGGTGGACGAACTTTTGTAAGGATCGTGCAACCGCTCTGATCTGGTGCAATTTCGGCGTTTCGACTACCTTGAGCCACACTCATCCATCGGACGGCTGAGAGAGCGGATCAAGGAGTCGACCCATGATGCTTCTGGACAAACCCACGGAGACGATTTTGACGGCCGCACCCGCAACGACGCCTGCCGCCCCGAAACCCGCGTTGGCGGGCAGCCCGTTGCTTGCGCCGGCGTTGGCGACCGGGGCGATGTTGTGGGCCTGTCATTTTCCGCTCGCGTGGGGCTGGCTGGGGTGGGTCGCGCTGGTTCCGTTCTTGACGCTGGCGCGGGCCTCGGCTGCGCCCCGCCGCATTTACTTCGCGGCTTACTTGGCCGGCATCGCCTTCTTCGTTCCCGTACTGCAATTCATGCGGGTCGCCGATCCACGCATGTACGCGACCTGGCTCATGCTCGCGTGTTATTGTGCGGCTTACTTCCCCGTCGCGCTTTGGCTGATCCGCATGCTCGACCGGCGGACGACATTGCCGTTTTGTTTGAGCGTACCGCTCGTTTGGGTGGGACTCGAATGGATTCGCTCGTTCCTGCTGACGGGCTTTGCCTGGTACTACCTGGGCCATGCCCAACATCAATTTTCCTCGCTCATCCAGATCGCGGATTTCGGCGGCGTCTATGCGATCAGCTTTGTCGTGGCCGCGGTCAATGGCTGGCTCTGCGATGTCGCCTTTCACATCCCCGCCCTGCGCGATCGCTTCCGCTGGCGCGAAGATGCGGTTCGCCACGTGAGCCAGGCGGCACGCTCCACGACGGGCCTTTGGCTGCAGGGGGGCGCGGTCGCCATGGCTCTGGTCGCCTCGGTTCTTTACGGAAGCTGGCGACTCGAACAAACGGCCTTTCTCCGCGGCCCCCGCGTCGCCCTCGTGCAGACGAACATTCCGCAAAGCGTCCGCGACGGCAAGGAAATCTCCAACCAGATGTTCATTCAGAACCAGGCGATTCCCTTCCTCGCCTGCACGCAAGAGCCATTGCCCGACTTGTTCGTTTGGCCGGAGACGAGCTACATCATTCGACTCTCGCCCACGGAAACTTGGCAACACTACATTGACCTCGACCCGAAGCTGCCGATCGAAAACGTCAACCCCGGCGCGCTCGCGCTGGCGACGGAAATGCGCACCGACTTCCGCGACAAACTCACGGCAGCCTTTCCGACCAAGCACCTGCTCGGCATCAACACCATCGCCTTCGCCGAATCGGGTCAGCCCACACGACATAGCTCCGCTCTCCTGGTTCAGGACGACGGCACGCCGACGCACCGTTTCGACAAGATCCACCGCGTCCCCTTCGGCGAATATGTGCCGTTCATCGATTGGCTGCCTTTCATGAAAGTGTTCGCCCCTTATGGCGGCGAAGGCGACACCGGCATCGCTCCCGGAAAAACGATGACCCGCTTCCCGCTTCGCGATTTTCATTTCGGAACGCTCGTCTGTTTCGAAGACACCGACCCCTATCTGGCCCGGCAGTACGCGCAAACCAACGCCGACGGCAAGCCGGTCGATTTCCTTGTCAACATGTCCAACGATGGCTGGTTTCACGGCACCAGCGAGCACGAAGAACATCTCGTCGTCAGCCGGTTTCGCGCCATCGAAAATCGGCGTTCGCTCGTGCGTGCGGCCAACATGGGCGTGTCCGCGATCATCGATCCCAATGGCCGCATCTTGAAGCCGCAGGCGATCGCGCCCGACCGCCCCGATATCGATCATCCTTCCCTGAACCCCAAACTTGCACGGGCGCAAAAGCTGTGGGACAGTTGGGGGCTGTGGAACGGCATCAAGCTTTTGGAGAAGGAACGGCCCAACGAGACCATCAAGGTTTGGGAGACGCTCCCCAACCGCAATGGCGATTTCGACGAACTCGCGCCCGCGGAATACGCCCAGTTCAAAGGAACCGCGGGCGTCTTGATGGCCATCGTGCCGATCGATCGACGCGTCAGCGTTTATTCGCAATGGGG
>JBAXFO010000889.1:0-2370 GCA_037139885.1 Planctomycetota bacterium | reverse complement strand
GGAACATTTCGTCGTTGAAGAAGTCGCCGAACTGACCGGCCGGTCAGCGTATACGATCCGGCGTTGGATCAGCGAAAAGAAGCTGCAAGCAATTCGCCTGCGCGATGGTGGTCCGCGCGGCAAGCTCCTTATCGCCCGCGCTGAACTCGAACGTCTGATCGGGGACGGCAAAGGGGCCGCTGTCCCCCCGTCCGTCCTCGAATGACGAAGCGGACGTCTCGTCTGCCCGCGTGGGAAGTGTGAAGAGAATCGTGAAGTCCACAAAAGGAAACCGCCGGGCGACGATTTCAAGGGCATCGCCACGGCGGAATTGGAACTGACAATGTTACCATACCAAAACATCAATGCGCCAGCAACGCAGCCTGAAACGGATCGCACTCACGTCGAGCCGTCTCCGGCAGGCTTCCCCCGCGCGCCCAGCATGACCGCCACCAACCATGCGGTGGTTTCTCGCGTCGATCTCGCCGAGTGGCTGTTACCGTATTGCTATCCGGATCGCGTCTCGATCATGTACCCCAAGGCCAATGGGGATGGGCCTGGCTGGACAAACTCGGCCGCAGATTCGGAACGCGCGATAGACGCCTGGCGCTCGGGCAATCTGCTGGCGGAGGTCTTTGAATCGACGACTGAAAACGGCAACACGTATCGCATCCGCGGCGGCAAACGACTCGGCGTCGTGCTGCACCGCGCCGGTCTGGTTCGTCGCATCTGCCTTGATCTCGACGCCCATGAGGGCGGCGTCGACAACACGCACCTAGCAGACAAGCTCGATGCTTTTCTCGGCGCGACGGCCGTTCGGTTCACGAGCAAGAGCGGCAAGGGGCTCCATCTTTTCTATGCACTCGCCGACGCTGTCCCTGTCGCTGACTTCGTTGCTTGGGCAAAAGCGTGGCGCTTCAATTCCGCGGGACAACCAGAGTGCTTCCCAAAGACCGCGAAGCTGAGCCAGGTGTGGCTCCCGAACGAGCCGAATGAAAAGGGCGGCGATGCGCATGTTGGCGGCGATTTCGATTCGTGTGTCGTCAACCAATTACCCCCATTGCCGCCTCCCCCACCGAAAGAGCCAAAGCCAACGTCGCGCCTAGTCAACGGCCAGAACGAAGACGACAAGCCCGGTACTGCGTTTTCCAGGAGCGATACGCCGTGGGCCGACATCCTCAACGGCGCCGTCTGTGTTCGCGAATTTGACGGCAAAGAACATTGGCGGCGACCAGGGAAATCCGGCGGCAATATCTCAGCGACGACGGGCGTTTGCAAAAGCGCTGACGGAGCGAGGGAATACCTTTATGTCTTCACAAACGCCTGGTCGCCATTCGAGCAAAACGAATGCTACGATAAATTCTCGGCATACGCTCTCCTCCATCACAACGGCGACTTCAAAGCGGCGGCCCGCAAGCTCCGCGCCGACGGCTTTGGAAAACAATCGGCAAGCGGACGGAATGGGCAATGCAACCGCGGCGTCGAACTCCGCGGCGAACTGAACCAACACACGCGTGCCGCCGGCACCGCTACCAAGTCCGATGCCACGATGCCAACCAGCGGCGAGCAGCAGCCGCCCGAGGCCGCGGAGCCTGACCATGGCGACGCCTTCGAGGGTGAAGACCAGTTTGCCGAAGTTGTGCCCGCCCCTGGAAAACCGCCGTCTGATTTTCCATTCGCCGAGGGCGAACCGCAAAAGTCTACGGACGTCGCCGCCATTGAACCAACGCCGATTACGCAACTCGTTCGCCTGAACACCAACCGCGAGTACCTCCTCGACAAGTTCATCCTGCGCAACACGACGACGCTCCTGTCGGGATATTGGAAGGCCGGGAAGACGACGTTCTTCTCCTGGCTGATCTTGTCCCTCATCAAAGGCGACACCTTCCTGGGTCTGACCTGCCGTCCCTCGAAGGTCTTGATCGTTACCGAGGAAGACGCAGACATCTGGTGTGACCGCCGCGATGCTTTAGGCCTGACCGATCAAGTGGGCGTCATCGTCAATCCATTTCTGTCGAAGCCGACGCTCGGCGTCTGGCGGGAGTTCATCAAGCGGCTCGTCGTGATCGTCAAGCGCGACGGCTACGACATCGTTTTCATGGACACGATCTTCACCTTGTGGTGCGTCAACGACGAAAACGACGCCGGCGAGGTCACCGCGGCAATGCTGCCGATCCGGGAACTTAAGGAGCAGGCGGCCGTCTTCTTCGGCGCGCACCTCAACAAGGCGGATTCAACCCAAGGACGGGGCACTCGCGGCAGCGGGGCGTTGCCATCGTCGGTTGACACCATCCTCGAACTCCGCCGCAAAAGCGACAACATCGAGGATACCCGCCGCGAACTCGCCGCCCTGGGCCGCTACTCACCGCCGCCAGTCACGCTGATCGACTT
>JBAXFO010000888.1:0-2374 GCA_037139885.1 Planctomycetota bacterium | reverse complement strand
CGCCGCCACAGCACGACGCCGGTCCAGAGTTCGTGTTCCCGGCCGCCGAGCGTGCGCAAGATGCGGCGTGCATCGTCGGCGTCGGCAGGTTTGCCGATGACTTTGCCGTCGATCCAACCGACGGTGTCGGCCGCGAGAATCAGACCCGCGTCGAACCGCGGAGCGATGGCGGCGGCTTTCATCCAGGCCGTGGTGTGGACGTAATGGCGGATGTCGGTTGCATCTTCGCCGGTCGGTTCGTCGATGTTGGCGGGATGAACGTCGAACGCCAGGCCGGCGCGTTCGAGGAGATAGCGTCGACCGCGGGAGCCGCTGGCGAGGATCAGGCGGAGAGGGGGTTGCGTTGCCATGAGACGAGGATCTCTTCGAGGGCCGGCCAGAGCCGATCGGGCGTCAGCTCGGCCATGCATTCCAAACGGGAGCAAGTCCGAATTTCACGGCCCTGGCACCAGACCTGGGTTTCGATGGCCCGATGAAATTGACCGTACGGCCCGGTCTTGCGGACGCTGGTGCAGGTGTAGGGCGCGACGACCGGTTTGCCCAGGGCGACCGCGAGATGCAAGGGGCCGGTGTCGTTCGCGAGCACGATATCCGCCGCCGCCAGCAGAGCCGTGAGCTGGGCGAGCGATGTGGAGCCGGCGAAAACCTCATGCGGGCCGGCGATGAGTTGGGCCGCTTCCTCCGCGAGCGGACGTTCATCGGGCGTGCCCACAAGCAACGCGGAACCGCCGAAGCGGGCTTGCGCGCGGCGTATCAGTTCCGCGAAATGCCCCGGCGGCCAACGCTTCGTCAGCCAACGGGCTCCGGCGGCCACCGCGATCCACGGCCGCGGCAGCGAAGCCAATTTGTCGTGCGCCCAGGCCTGGGCTTCGGGTTGCACGGGCAGACGAAAGCTCTTTTGCGCAGGCGCGTCGCCGAGAGCTTCGATCACCTTCCAATAGCGATCGACGGCATGCACGTCGAAGCCGCCGTCGGGGATGCGGTGCGTGTAGAAAAATCGCGAACCCTCGCGGGCCGACGACATGCCGATGCGCGTCTTCGCGCCGGTCATCCACGAGAGCAGGCCCGAGCGAAACAAACCCTGCAGGTCGATCGTCAAATCGAACGCTTCACGCCGTAAGTTTGCGAGGAAGGCCCGCTGCGTTCGTAGTCCCGCAAAGACGCCGTCGCGGTAGGGGTGGCGTTCGAAGGGAAGGGTGGCGTCGAGCTCGGGATGGCCCCGAAGCAGAACATCGTAGGAGCGATTGACGAGCCAGGTGATGCGTGCGGCCGGGAAACGGCGCCGCAGCGCGGTGAGCACGGGCAGGCTGTGCAGGATATCGCCCAGAGCGCTCGGCTTGATGATGGCGATGCGCGCGGGTTTGAGATCGGCCAGGTGCGACATCATGTCGGCGTCCTCGTGGCGAAAAAGCTTCGGCTCTACGCTCCGCGCGCCACGCGCGGCATCAGCGGCAACATCACGAACAAAACGGCCGCGCCAAAAACATACGGCAACAGATGATTGTCCGTCGCCCCGAACAACGGCAAGAACGTGAGCGGTCCCAGAATGCGCGCCATCGACCCCGCCGATTGACTCACGCCCAAAACTTCGCCCTGATGATCTGCATCCGTTCGCCGCGAGATCAACGCCTGGGCCGACGGCGTCAAGAACGCATAGCCCACGACGGCGCACGTCAGGCCGATGAACAAAAGCGTTGTGATGTGGGGCGCGATCGGCGCCGATAATTCGCTCGCGTGATGTGCGCCCGGCGCATCGTTCTCATGTCCCTTGCTCGCCTCTTTCGCGGTGGCTGCGCTCTGTGCCGCGGTGAGATTCGCCTGCGCGTTCGCGTGGCTCTTCAATTCCTCGGTTTGCAACCACGTCATCAGCCCCAAACACGCGACGCCGCTGCCCATGAGCGCGATGCCCATGGTCATGAACGTCGTCTCGCTGAGCTTCTTGGCGAGTTTGCGGTAAAGGTAGCCTTGCGTGAGCATCAGCACGAAACCGATGTATGCGAAATAGAGGAACAGATCTCTCATCTCGGTGATTTTCAAAACGTTCTTCAGCAGCAGCGAGAGCGTCACTTCAAAGCCGGCGAAGCCGAGCGTCGAAAGAAAGAAGACCCAAACGACGGGGGCCAATGTCGAACTCGTGAGCGTGTAGCGGACCGCCGAGAAGTTGACCATCTTGCGTTCGAACGGCGACGTCTCGGCGAAGCGCCTTGTCTCAGGCAGCAAGATCATGCCGAGCAAAAACGCGACCAGCGAAATCGACGCGGCGATGTAGCCGACCGCTTCGGGGTTTTCTTTGAAGAACACCAGGCCGAAATAGCCGATGAGCGGGCCGAAGGTGAAGCCGATGCCGAACGCGGCTCCGATGAGGGCCATGCCG